>DAOUBE010000066.1:0-4508 GCA_034432835.1 Dehalococcoidia bacterium
TGGCCTGGTATAGCACTGCGCCTTTCATGGGAGGTCCTCCTGAAGAGTCTGAGCCTGGCGGCCCGATTGACGGCAGGATTATACCATAGTCCAATTGACAGTACAGGCCGCGCCTGCCTGCCCGGTACATTGGTTGACAAGGCATACTAGTAAAGGTAATTTCTTAGGACTAGTACCTGCGTGGACCTGGCCCACCCCGGTCTGGGGCGGGCAGGAGGACGAGATGAGGATCACACGTATCGAGACTATACGCATCGGGGAGTTTGACCGGGGCCTCTGGGTGCGCGTCCACACCGATGAGGGACTGGTGGGCTTGGGAGAGACCTGGTTCGCTCCCCGGGCTGTGGCTGCCGTCATCCACGATGTCCTCTCTCCTATGCTCATCGGCAAGGACCCTCTAGCCATCGAATACCACTGGAAGGAGATGTTCCGCATGGTCAACGCCTTCGGCTACGCCGGGGCCGAGACCCGGGCCATCTCTGCCCTGGACATCGCCCTGTGGGACATCGCCGGGCAGGCCACCGGCCAGCCTATCTACAACCTGCTGGGCGGCGCCTGCCGAGACCGCATCCGCATCTACAACACCTGCATAGACTACGGGAACATAAAGGACGGCTCCATGATGTTCGGCGACCCCGTGGGCCTGGCCGAGAGCCTGCTGGCCGAAGGCATCACCGCCATGAAGGTGTACGTAGCCGACTTCCTGGCCGACGATAACCTGGGCTACAGCATCCCCAGCAGCGCCATCAAGCGGGCGGTGGAGCCCATCGCCCGCATCCGGGACGCCTTGGGCGACGCCATGGACATAGCCAACGACGGCCACGGCCGGTTCAGCCTCCACAATGCCATCCGTATTGCCCAGGCCATGGAGCCCTACGGCCTCCTGTGGCAGGAGGAGCTCATCGAGCCCGTGAACGTGGAGACCCACCTGCGCCTGGCCCAGGCCACCTCCACCCCTATCTGCGTCTCCGAGCGCCTGGTCAGCCGCTACCAGTTCCGGGAGTATATCGAGAAGGGGGCCGCCGAGATCGTGATGCCGGACCTTATCTGGACTGGCGGCATCTCTGAGACCAAGAAGATAGCCACCATGGCCGAGACCTACCAGGCCCCCGTGTGCCCCCACGACGCCACCGGCCCGGTCAACATCTTCGCCTGCGCCCACATCTGCATGAACGCCCCCAACGCCATGCTCATGGAGACGGTCCGCTCCTACTACAAGGGCTGGTACGAAAGGATCGTGGAGCCGAACCTGCCCATCGAGAAGGGGTACCTGTACGCCCCCCAAGGCCCTGGCCTGGGCACTCGTCTCCGGGCCGAGGTCCTGCGCCGCCCCGACGTGTCCATCGAGGTGAGCGACCAACCGGGCCCGGCCCACTGGGGCGCCCACCGCAGTCTCTTCCGGCCCGCCGGGGTGTAGCATGGGCGCCGCGGGCATGGAAGGCAGATGGTCAGCCCGGGGGATAAAGGAATGAGCAAGCGCCGTTGGCCAAGGCCCCCCGTGCGCCTGGTGCTGACCCTGTATGCCATCGTGGCCACGGGCCTGGGCCTCCTCCTGGGCTGGCTGGTCATACGTAACCTCCAGTGGAGCGAGTTGGGAAGGACCCTGGCCTCGGCCACCTTCCCCCTGCTGGTCCTGGCCCTGGCCATGACCCTGGTGGCGGGCTACCTGAGGGGGCTGCGATGGCGCCTTCTGCTGGCGCGGCAGGATGTCAGCGCCCTCCGGCTTTTCTTTATCGAGCAGGCGGGATCGGCCCTGGACACCCTCAGCCCCGTGCGCGTCCTAGACGAGGTGGTGGAGGTGGGCATACTGACGGTGCGGGACCGGCTGAACCCGGGCACCGTCCTGGCCACCCTGGCCATGCAACGCACCTACGAGTTCATCACCACGGTGCTGCTCCTCACCGGGGGTGCCCTCATGCTGCCCCAGTTCCGCCAATTCTGGGCCTACCTACTGGCGGGTATGGCGGCCTCGGCGGCCAGCATCATCGCCCTCTTCACCATCGGCCCTATAATAGGGCGGCTGCCCTTCCTGTCCCGCCTGGGGTTCGTCCGGGAGTTCGCCTCGGCGGTGGGCTTTCTGCGTCGAGAGAAGGGGCGCTCCGCCCTGGCCTTCCTGGTCTCCATAGTCCAGGCCGCCCTGGTGGGCCTGGCGGGATGGGTGGTCGGCGTGTCCACGGGCCTGTCCCTGAGCATCCCCGCCATGGTGGTGATAACCCTGGGGGTCATGTTCTTCAGCAGTGCCGTGCCTGGCCTGCCTATGGCCCTGGGCACCTTCGAGTTCGCCGCCGTGGGGCTGCTGGGGCTGTGGGACACGGGCCGCGCCGCCGCCCTGGGCTTTGCCCTGGTGCTCCACGCCGTCCTGTTCCTACCGCCCATCTTCATGGCCCTAATATTTCTGCCCAAGGAGGGCCTGTTCTCGGTCAAAGAGATCAGGAGGCTAGCTACTGTCGGCAGCCGAGAGCGATAGGGGCCCCGTCCCAGCTCACCCTCTGTACCCCCAAGTAACCAAGGCGCTACCCCAAGAGTAGGTGCGGTGCTGTACATGCACCCAGCCCGCCTGTGTCCACATTTGCTCCAGACTGCTGAGCGGGAACCTGCGGGAGAACTCCTCAATGCTGGGACCCAGGAAGGCCCCTGCCCTGCCCCAGCCTCGTCCCAGAAGCACGGCCGCCGCCGGCAGGACCAGGCGGGTATGCAGCCGCCACACCCACCGGTAGGGCCTGCAGGGCGGCACAAAGAACTCCAGGGACCCGGCCTTCCCTCCAGGGCGCACCACCCGGGCCACCTCCCAGAAGGCCTGTTGAGGGTCTGGCAGATAGCGCAGCAGGAAGGTAAAGGTCACCGCATCCAACTGGCCGTCGGGGAAGGGCAGGTGAAGGGCGCTGCCCCGCACCAGGTCCAGACGCTCCCCAGGTGGCGATTCGCCGTTCAGCCGCCGGGCGGCCCCCAGCATCCTGGCGCTCAGGTCCAACCCCACCACCCGGCAGCCGTACCGTCGGGCCATGGCCCGGCCCACCATCCCCGTCCCTGTGGCCAGATCGAGCACCAGGGCACCGGGGGACACGGCCATGACCTCCACCAAGGCACGCTGCCAGCGGCGGTACTGGCCGTAGGTCAGCGCCCGCGCCCACAGGCCGTACCCGGCGGCAATGCCGTCGAAGAGCTGCGCCGCGAACCGGTGCCAGGACAGTGCACCGGCGGCAGGGGGTGGGACTTCTCCAGTCATGGGCCTCCCACCACCGGCAGGATTCCCCCCGTTAAAGCGTGGTGAAGAACCCTATCTCCCTTGTGAAGGGAGAATGGTCGTCTCTCCCAGGGGAAGACGGCCTCTGCCGACCTCCCTGATGAAGGGGAGGGACTTCCCCCACATCATCCTCTTACTACACAAAACCTCCAGGAGTGGTGGGCCTGGCGCCCTCTGGGCAGCCCTAAAGGGCGGTGGCCAGCACCTCTAGGCTAACCCCTACGGGCGAACTTCTGGACCCGCTCTCCACGGCCTATCTCGGCCACGTAGATGTCGCCGCGGGAGTCAACCCAGATGCCGTGGGGCGCCACGATGGTCCCCTGGCCCAGGCCCGTGGAGTCCCAGGCCGACAGCATCCTCCCCTCCAGAGTCCAGATGCTGATGCGCACGGGCTTGCCCCCACCCTGCTCGGCCACGTAGGCGAGGCCGTCGGGGCTGATGTAGATATCCCCAGGGGCCCGCATGTCCCGCCATTCTGTGATGAACTTGCCGTTGGCGTCGAAGACCTGGATGCGGTTGTTCTCCCGGTCACAGATATAGACCCGCTCCTGCTGGTCAACGGCGATGTTGTGCACAAGGGCAAACTGTCCGGGGCCTGTGCCAGGCTCGCCCCAGGAGAGCACCAGCTTGCCGTCGGGTGTGAACTTGTGCACCCTGCGATTGCCGTAGCCGTCGGACACGTAGATGTGGCCCGAGGGGCCTATGGCCACCCCCGAGGGCATGTTGAAGGGCTGGCCGTAGTAGGTCACGGCGGGGGCGTCCCGCTGGCCCAGGGTGGTTAGCAGCTTGCCATCGGGCGTGAACTTCATCACCACGTGGGAGTCCCTGTCCACCAGCCACACCGAGTCGTCGGGGCCAATGTAGATGCCGTGGGGGTTGCGGAACATGCCCTCGCCCCAGGAGGAGACGAAGGTCCCGTCCCGCTCAAAGACGGTGACCGGATGCATCCCCCGGCTGAAGACGTACACCCGGTCCTGGGAATTGACCGCAACGTCGGAGGCAGCCTTGAACTCCCACCACAGGGGCAGCTTGGGCCACCCCGGCACCAGCTCGTAGGTGTAAGGACTGGTCCCCAGTGCCATCTGCATTCCCTCCTTCTTGAAATGGCCTTTAGGGCAAGGCTGGAATCTCTGCTCTGAGGCCACAGGGAGTATATGGGCATTCCAGGATACGGTCAAGGGAATGTACTGGTTCAGTACATATGAGACAGTCGGGCTATTTTAGGGACCAGTTCTGGGTGGTGCTTAGTAAGATACTGGGCTGG
>DAOUBE010000067.1:0-8859 GCA_034432835.1 Dehalococcoidia bacterium
TGTTCGATGTGCAGGACACGTACAAGTACGGGATGCTGGGGCTGGGATTCGTCAGCATAGCCGGGGCCTTCATGGCCCTGCTAGCCACAAAGCCCAAGCTCCAGGCCGCGCCCGCGGCGGGGGAGGCAAGGCTGGGTTAGACAGGAGGCGCTACACCTGCTGGGCCAAGTAGTCCTCTCGCAGCTCGTGGCCCAGGCCGGGACGGTCGGAGACGTAGAAGTAGCCCTGGCGCACGTCCAGAGGCGGCTCCAGGGCCTGGTTATACAGCCCCAGCTCCGAGTAGGCGATCTCCAGGCGGTAGAAGTTGGGCACCGTCATCATCACCTGGGCCCCCGCTATCATGGTGATGGGCCCAGTGGCGTCATGGGGGCTGACGGGCACGTAGTAGGCCTCGGCCATGGTGGAGATCTTCTTCAGTTCGCTGATGCCCCCGGTACGGATGACGTCGGGCATTATGTAGTTGGCCAACCCCCGCTCCAGTATGGGACGAAAGTCGTACCGGGTTATGAGCCGCTCGCCGACACATATGGGCACCGACACCTGCTCCTTAACCTGTCGCAGGGCGTCCACGTTCTCCGGCGGCACTGGCTCCTCGAACCAGCCGATGCGGTAGGGGGCCAGGCGGTTGGCCAGACGTACCGCCGTGGGGACATCGTAGTTGCCGTGGGCGTCGATGAGTATCTCCACGTCTGGCCCCACAGCCTCCCGGATGGCCTGGATGATGGCCGCGGCCTGGGACTCGCCGGTGCCGGACATGCCCCCGCCGTGCTGGCGAGGCTCCGGCGGGAGGAAGTGGGTAAAGGGGTCCAGCTTCAGGGCGGTGTGGCCGTCCTCTACCACCTTCTGGGCGGCGCTGGCGTACTGTTCGGGGGTGCGGCAGCCGTTGAACCAGCCGTTGGCATAGAGCGCCAGACGGTCGCGGAACGCGCCCCCCAGGAGCTGGTAGATAGGGAGGCTCAGCATCTTGCCCCGGATGTCCCACAGGGCTATGTCCACCCCGCTGATGAGGGCGCTGGCGAAACCCCGGCTGCCTATGGAATTGAACTGGCGGAACAGCTTTACCCACAGGTAGTCGATGCGAGTGGGGTCCTCGCCCACCAGCCAGGGCTCCAGGGCGCGAGCCGCAGCGGCCACCATGGCGCTGCCGGGCCCGCTGGATGCCTGGCCGACGCCGGTGACACCTTCGTCGGTCTCCACCTTAAGAAAGACCCAGGGGTAGCGGGCACCCCGGCAGTGAAAGACCTTCAGGCCGGTGATTTTCATGACAGCTCCTCCTTTCCCATAGGCCAGGGCTGGGCCCTGGACCCTTCTCTATGGGTGTCCGAGAAGGGTTGTGGTTGCTCCCCACCCGCCCGGCAGGACACGGCCCCGCACCTTTTTCTTGGGCACCCAAGATGGATGCGACTGTCCCACCCCCGATACGCCTTCAGGGGGTACCCCGCCTTATCCGAAGGGGGACTGAGTGCCTCTTCGGTGCGGCCCCCGAGAGGGTCCCGTCGGGCTCTACCGTGAAGTGGTGGAGCAAGGGGATTGGGGCCCTAGAAGGCGTCGGGCTCCGAGGCGATGCGGTCCAGGTCGGCGCGGGTGTAGGAGCCCAGGCTGCGGAAGTTGTACTGGGTGTAGTTCTTGATCCACCGCATGGCGATCTTCACCGACTTGCGGTAACGGGTCTCGGCCTGGGCGTAGGCGGCCGCGGGGAGCTGGGCCTTGCGACGGGCCAGGATGTCCTCCAGCTCCTTGACCAGCAGCTCCTTGACCAAGGGGAAGTCGTGGGCCTGGCCGGTGTTGGAGTCCTTGGCCCGGTGGATGAGGCGCTGGGCCGTCTGAGCGACAGATATGCGGGCCGTGGCCAGGTCCTCCATGAGGGCCGGGTGCAGGCCGGGCTTGCCCTCCAGGCTATCTATGCCTTTGGCACCCCGGCCGGTGAGCCACCCTTCCACGTACTCGATGATGGTGCGGACGTTGCGCCGGGTACCCTCCACGGTGATGGGGCCCTGGGGCACCTTTATCTGGACAGGGTAGTTGTTGGGGTCGTACATCTCGGGGCTGGGCTCCCAGCCAGAGGCGCGCAGCTCCTTGAAGGGGTCGGCCGCCGTCTTCATGTGATAGATGTGGGCCACCCAGCCTCGGATGAAGCCCTGGCGCGCCTCCCACTGCTTGTCGGCGCGGATGGCGGCGGCGGCCATCCTGTTCACCTCCTCCTCCCTGCTGGGGAGGGCCGTGGCCATGCCGCCAATGGGCACGGCGCCGTGCTTCATGCACACGGCCACCAGGCGCCGAAAGATGGTGGAGAGGAAGTCGGTGGTCTTGATGTCCACTCCGAAGCGGTCGGGCCAGACGGAGCTCGGGTCCGCCATGGTGTACTCCAGGATGCTGGCCTTGAAGTCCCAGCGGGCGGCGTTGAGGCCGGCGGCGTAGGGACCCAGGGCATGAAGCATCTCCTCCATCTGGTAGGCGGCGGGGAGGGACTCCACCAGGATAATGGCGCGGATGGTGGCATCCTTCAGATGGGGCAGGAAGTCCTGACTGGCCTGGAAGAAGTCGCGCCAGAAGGCGGCCTCCTCCACCGACTCCAGCTTGGGCAGGTAGAAGTAGATGCCCTGGCCCCGCTCCGCCTGGGCCCTGCCGGCGTAGAAAAGGGTCAGGGCGGTGCCCAGGATGCTGGCGGGGATGGGGGCGCCGTCCACGGTGACGTCGGGCTCATCCAACATCAGGCCACGCTCGCGGTGCATGAAGAAAGGCAGCTCGCCCGGCTGGATCCTGTACTCGCGGCCCCGCTCGGGGTCGTGGTAGGTCAGCGTGCGGTTGACGGCGGCCAGGCGGTTGTGGGCGGCCCGGACGGTATCGATGAGGCGGTGGCCGGCCGAGTCCTCGTCGTCGTCCAGGTCCCCCTCGGCCCGCTCGCCCTCGGGGCCCGGGTTGAGGGCGTTGATGAACATGCTGGTTATGGAGGCCGGGCCGGAGATCTCGATGCCAGGCTTCCACAGCTCCTGGGGCACGGGCGGGACCTGCCAAGGGGAGGTGTTGACGTCGCTCTCAGGGAGATGGGTGGGCAGCACGCCCTGTCTCAGGGCCTTGTCCAGGACCCGGGCACGCTGGGCACGCAGCTCATGGACCCTAGGGGTGAAGCGGTCGTGGAGGAAGGTCAGGAACTGTATGAAATCGGGCGTGAACAGTTCGGCGGAGCCCTCCACCGAGGTGTATCTGACCCTGTCGGTAGCCACCATGGCGACTCCTCCTTCCTGCTTTCTGGAGCGGGTTTACCATCCACAAAAAGGGCTGGGTTGTCAAGCCCTCGCCCGTGTATCGAGTCCGTTACAGGTGACCGTTTGGCTGCCCTGGATATATAATCATATTGTAGTCCCGCCTCTGGCTGCCGGAGTTGGGGACTGCAGCAGGCGGTGACGAGAGCATAGCGAGGGTAGAGCTATGGGAAACAGAGACTACCGGCACCGGGAAGCCAAGAAACCGAAGAAGGATGCCAAGAAGGCCCCTCCTATTCAGCAGCTCCGCCCTGTTGTGAACCCCGAAGTGCCCGTGGTGCGCAAGCGCAAGCCTAAAGAGGAAGAAGAGGAAGAGGGATAGCGCCCTTGGCCGACTCCTACCTCCGGGCTATAGCCAGGGGGCGTGTGCAAGGGGTTTACTTCAGGGCTTTTGTGAGAGACCACGCCCTGCGGCTGGGGCTGAAGGGCGTGGCCAGGAACCTGCCCGATGGTGCTGCGGTGGAGGTAGAGGCGGAGGGGGACCGGGGAAAGCTGGAGGAGCTGGTGCGTCTCCTGTGGGTAGGCCCCCCGGGTGCCAAGGTCCTGCAGGTGGAGACCCAGTGGGGACAGGCAGAGGGACGGTTCTCAGACTTCCTCGTGCTGTAGAGCTGGCTGCTCCCAGTGCGGACGGCAGAAGGGTTCTAGTATTGGCCTTTATGGTGTCCTGCGGCAGGCCAGAACGGTCCCTGTGTCCACACCAGAGAATTCTCTCCAAAGCACCCAAATGCGGCCCCGTAGCCCTGCTGGCATCCACGCAGTAAAGCCAGGTGAGCAGGCTACCCCAGCTCACTTACTGAGATTGCTCCTCCACCTCCCGGAAGCCGTAGAAACGATCACGGACCAGGATGCGCCGCAGGTCCTTGGCGCTGAGGCTTCGGGGGTTAGTGGGGGTGGCCCACCGCTCGGTCACTGCGTAGTGAAGCTCCTCCAGGGTGTGAGGCCGGTTGCCCGCAGCCAGCAGCGTCCGGAACACTATCTCTAGCAGGGGCATCTCTGGCCGGATGAAGTCTTCGGCGGTGCTACAGCACTGGGCGATGTCCTTGATCTGCTGCTCCGCCGGGGGCGGTTCGGGCTGCCGGGACAGCTCAATGCGGCAAGAGGCGCACCGACGGCTGAGGAGCATGGTCTCCAGAGAGCGTCCCAGCTCTTTGCTCCTCTGGGGGTCTATGAAGTACTTGAATTCCTGAGTCTCCTCTGTCTGCGTCTGCTGTTGTTGCTGCGTCATACCTCGACCTCTTCGTTCCAGTCTAGCATCTCCACCCTGACTTTCTGACCCCTCTCCATGACAGGTACATCTTCGGGGCAGATGGCCAGGCCATTGGCCCGGGCCATAGAAGTTAGGATGTTGGAGCCCTGGGGTCCTGTAGGGGAGGCGTAGTAAGTGCCGTCGCGTCGGGTGACCAGCACCCTGGCGTAAACCCTGCGGCCATCGTGGTTGCGGATGGGGCCCTCCAGCACGGCCTCCAGAACGGGCCTGGAGAGGCGGGACTTGCCCATCATCTTGCGGATGGCCGGCCGGCCGAACTGCTCGTAGGCCACCAGGGCACTGACGGGATTGCCTGGCAGGCCCAGGTGGGGCACCTTCCTGCCCCCGGGGGCGTTGAGCAGCCCGAAGGCCAGGGGCTTGGCCGGCCTCATGCGGACGGACCAGAAGGCGATCTCCCCACGCTGCATCAGCACGTCCTTTACTATATCGTAGTCGCCTTTGGAGACCCCTGCCGAGGTGATGAGCAGGTCGGCGCTGAGGCCCTGCTCCAGCCTGGCGTGCATCTCCTCCAGGTTGTCACGGGCTATGCCCAGCATCCGGGGTATGCCCCCGTCTCGGAGGACAGAGGCGGCCACGGAGTAGCTGTTGCTGTCGAAGATCTTGCCCGGCTGAGGGGAAGACCCCGGCGGCAGCAGCTCGTCCCCCGTGGCCAGGATGGCCACCACGGGCCGCCGGATGACCCGTAACGATGCCATGCCCAGGGACGCCAGGACGCCAATCTCCGAGGGCCGGAGGGTGGTGCCCCGGGTCACCACAACCTCACCCCTGCGCACGTCCTCGCCGGCGGGCCGGACATTGGCCCCGGAAGGCACCTCGGCCAAGACCGACACCTCGTCCAGAGGGCGGCCAGAGCCCTTACGCTGGAGCTCGTCGGTGTCCTCGAAGGGGACCACGGCATCGGCCCCCGGGGGTATGGGCGCCCCCGTCATGATGCGGATGGCGGTGCCCGGCTCCACCTTCTGTGAGGGGAGCTGGCCCGCGGCCACGTAGCCCACTACCCTGAGGAGCCTGGGAGAGGAGGGGTCGGCTCCCTGGATATCCTGGTGGCGCACGGCGTAGCCGTCCATGGCGGAGTTGGCCAGGGGTGGAATATCGAAGGGTGCTTCCACATCCTCGGCCAGCACCTGGCCCAGCGCCTCCAGGATGGGCTTCTCCTCCGCGTCAAGGGTATGGAAGACGGCCAAGATGCGCTCCCGGGCCTCCTCCACGCTGAGCATATGGGCCTCGTGCCGGTGTGTGTGTACCAACTTACCCCCTGGTAGGCCAACTGGTGTGGCAGGGCAGGCGCTGGTGGCGTAAAGAGGGCTACCAGTGTGTCTTCACCCAAGGTCGCCCTGACACCTATCCTAGCAGATATTCTACCACCTGTGTCAGCCTGCCCACTGGGGTAGTACGCGCCTGCCTTGGCTCCACCGCAGAGGCTACCGACCGAGGCAGGCTAGGGCTAGGCAAGAAGTACCATCGTGGACTGCAAGTACGTCTTGTTACCATTGTATGCGGTAGAGGCGGCTATTCACGGCACCAGGCTCCCCGTTGACCTGTTGGTCTCTGGACCGATGGTGTCCCATTTTAGAGGATAGGAGCTCCAGTGAAAAAACTCTTCGCCTCGGGAATGTCCCTGCTGGTGTTTGTGGTTATCGCCTGTGTTCCCATCAGCCAGCCCACGCCGACCCCTAGCCCTACCCCAACGCCTACCGCCACAGCCACACCTTCGCCAACGCCTACACCACCCTCGGCCCAGGCCCTTCTGGATGCCTCCGTGGCTGCCATGAAGGAGGTGGAGTCCTATCACTTTGAGATGGAGGCGCATTTCAGGCGGGGCATGGGGGGACTGAGCCTGGACCTGCCCTTCTCGTTCACGGGGGAGGTCCAGTCCCCAGACCGTGTGCGGGGCACCGTCTCTATGCAGTTGCTGGGGATGTCCCTGGAGTTCCAGACTATCACCATAGGGAGCACTTCCTACCAACAGGACCCCCTCACGGGGGAGTGGCAGGTGCGTGAGGGGCAGCAAGCACCCCTGCAGGAGCCGCAGGACTTCCTGGAGGAGGATGTGTCCGCCATCCAGGGCCTGACGGTCATGGGCGTGGAGACCATTGATAATGTCCAGACTTACCGGCTGAAGGGGACGGTCCCCCAGCAGGAGGCTGGTGAGGAGTTCAAGAGTGACATGGAGGTGGAGTACTGGATTGGGGTGGAGGACAAGCTGGTGCGGCGCGTGACAGCCAGGGGGGAGATGGAGTTTATGGGCGAAGAGGGTCTCCCAGGACAGCCAACGGGGGGCACTATGGTGATGGATTTGACTCTTGACTTGTCCCGCTTTGGCGAGCCGGTGACCATAAAGGCCCCGGAGGTCACGTACACCCCTACCCCAGAGACGCCGCTTCTGGGGCCAGCGCCCGACCTCCAGATCACTCTCTACCAGGGCCAGGAGCAGCTCGGCGGGACGGAGACCAGCCTGCGGGCCGTGCTGGCCCAGGGCAGGCCAGTGGTCCTCAACCTGTGGACCAGTGGGTGCGGTCCCTGCCTCACTGAGATGCAGTACCTCCAATCCCTGCAGTACCAGTACAGTAACGAGGTCCTGGTGCTGGGGGTGGACGTAGGGCCGTTCCTGGATATAGGCTCTTGGCAGGAGTCCCAGACGCTCCTCAAAGAGATGGGGATTACATATCCGGCTGGGGTCTCCACCGATCCGGCTCTGGCCCTGGAGTACCGCGTCAGCAGCTTTCCAGTGACCTATTTCATCACGCCGCAGGGTGAGATGGTGGCCAGCCGGCAGGGCACGCTGCGCCAAGAGGAGGTCCAGGAGCTGCTGGAGGGGCTGCTGGCAAACCGGTGACCGCAGGGCACACTCTGGACCCATGCCGAGCCTTCCCTGGTCAGCCCCCTTGGCCGGCCACGTGAGCGGCAGTGAGTCAAAGCCTGCCCGGGCGAGGCAGGGCCCCGGGAGAAGCGAACATATACTTTACCGGGAGACGGCCATGACCCCCTGGCGAGCGGCCCTGCGCTGCTTCCTCACCTCTCGCACCATAAAGAGCAGCGCCCCGACCACCACAATGCTCACGTAGCTTATGGAGCGGTCCAGCAGGGTTACCGAAAGGGCCACTCCCCGGCTCAGGGTGGTGAGCACCCGTAGCAGCCCGGTGATGCCCGGCTCCACGATGCCCAGCCCACCCGGAGTTACTGGCACCAGAGTCAGCAGGGCATTGGCTAGGGTGACAAAGACGATGAGGCTGAAGTCCAGGGAAAGCCCCAGGGCCTTGACCACAAAGAATAGACGCCCCACCTCCGACATCCACCCCAAAAGCCCCAGGGACATCACCAGGGGTAGCTGTCGAAAGCTTGCGATGGTGCCGTGGTGAAAGCGATGGTACGCTTCTCGGAGCCGTCCGGGAAGGAGCCGTGTCAGACGGTGACGAAGGAGGGTCATCCCCAGAAGGACGGCAGCTACTCCCACCACCAGGATTAGGGCGATGCCGATGAACAGCCACGAAGGCGCCTGCCCCCTGCTAACGTACAGGGCCAGGGCCGAGGCCAGCATCAGCAGGAAGACCAGAACCACGTCGAAGATGCGCTCGGCCAGGATAGTGCCTGCCGTGCGGGAGAAGCTGCCCTTGGTGTCTTCGCTGTAGGCGTAGGCGCGATAGGCGTCACCCAGGCGGAACCAGGTGATGGAGTTGGCGAACCAGCTCAGAAGGATAAGGCTGCCGCAGTACCAGGCCGAGGGCACCCCGGCCTGCACGGGCTCCAGCCTTTCCTGGGGCATGTGCCCGTTCTGCTCCACTGCCGTGGCAGCCGCCCCGTTGCCGTTACCCTGGAGGCCGTTCCTGGACGGCGTGCCAGCAGCCTCGGGGGACTTGAGGGAGTTCTTGAGGAGGAGGCGCCATCGTGCCCCACGGAATATGAAAGTGGTGTAATGGACCAGAACGGCCAGGGCGAAGTAGAAGGGGTCGCTGTTCCTGATGTAGCCCCAGGTAGCGCTTAGCTCTATCTCGAGGCGGGTCAGTAGAAAGACCAGCAAGGCCGCTGCCAGGGCAAAGGAGACCAGCGTAGGTATAGATAGTACCCGCTTTCTCAGAGAGACGGGGGCCTGCTCCGGTTTGTTAGCTGGACGCTTCAAGACATGCTGTACCTTGCTAGTTTCAGTAACCGAGCGCCTATTCTACCCCAGCCACAAGTCCCCTGCAATCTTTTGTACTGGTTCAGTACATATGAGACAGTCGGGCTATTTCAGGGACCAGTTCTGGGTGGTGCTTAGTAAGATACTGGGCTGGGGTGTTGTAGTCCAGGGCCTGGTGGGGCCTGATGGAGTTATAGGTTAGCTCCCAGGCC
>DAOUBE010000068.1:0-24371 GCA_034432835.1 Dehalococcoidia bacterium
CCTAGCTACCCAGGGCTTCGTGGAGGAGTTTGGCGAGGAGCGAGTCATCGATACGCCCTTGGCCGAGGCCTCCATCGCAGGCATCGCTTTGGGGGCAGCCATGGCCGGCATGCGGCCTATAGCCGAGATCCAGTTCTCCGACTTTGTCTGGCCCACCGTCAACCAGATTATTGGAGAGGGGGCCAGGGTCCACTACGGCACCAACGGAGCCATCACCGTCCCCATGGTGCTCAGGATGCCCTACGGTGGAGGCATCCGAGGCGGCCTGTACCACTCCCAGAACGTGGAGGTGCCCTTCTTCCACACCCCCGGCCTAAAGGTGGTGGCCCCGGCCACGCCCTACGACGCCAAGGGACTCCTCAAGGCCGCCATCCGGGATAACAACCTGGTGGTGTTCCTGGAGCATAAGAAGACCTACCGCCTGGTGCGAGGCGAGGTGCCCGAGGGAGACTACGTTCTGCCCATTGGTGTGGCCGATGTCAAGCGCCAGGGCAAGGATGTTACGGTGGTCAGCTACGGACTGGTGCTGCACTACTGCCTGGAGGCGGCGGCCCTGCTGGAGAACGAGGGGGTCGGTGTAGAGGTGGTGGACCTGCGCACCCTCAAGCCCCTGGACACGGAGACGCTACTGGCCTCGGTGCGAAAGACGGGCAAGGTGCTCATTGTGCACGAGGACAACCTGACGGGCGGCGTGGGTGCCGAGGTGGCGGCCATCATCGCCCAGGAGGCCTTTGACTACCTGGATGGGCCAGTGATGCGCCTGTGCGGGCCCGACATCCCCACCATGCCCTTCGCCTCTACCCTGGAGGAGGCGTACATGCCCAGCACTGAGAAAATCGCCGACGCCCTGCGCAAACTGGCGGCCTACTGACGGTCTGCTGACGGGTCTATTCTGTCTATCCCCTGTGTGCCCTTGCGGAGGTAGTAATGGCGGTAACCATAACCCTTCCTCAGATCGGTGAGTCAGTGGTGGAAGGGATTATCGGGAAGTGGTTGAAGCAGCCGGGCGAGAAGGTGGAGAAGTACGACCCCCTGGTGGAGGTGGTCACCGACAAGGTGACGGTGGAAGTGCCCTCGCCGGTGTCCGGCGTGCTCTCGCGCATCCTTGCCCAAGAGGGCGCCACCGTTCCCGTGGGCACCCCCATTGCCGAGATGGAGAGCGCCGAGACGTCCGCGCCTGCCCCAGCCCACCAACCCCCCGCCCCATCCAGGCAGGAGACGCCCAGCCCGTCCATTGGCACCACCGGTGTGCTGTTGAAGGACGTCAAGGCCGTGGGGCCGACGGGAGGTGGTGTGGTGGAGGAAGAGGCGCCGCCCCGCCGAGAGCCTGAGGAGCGGCAGCGCTACTCGCCGGCCGTGCGGCGCTTGGCCCAGGAGCACGGCGTTGACCTATCCCGAGTCCCAGGGACAGGGTTGGGGGGCCGCGTCACCAAGGAGGACGTGCTGCGGTTTGTAGAGGAGCGTGGCCGGGCGGCGGCTGCCCCCGCCCCGCAGGCCCCCCCCTGGCCGGTGGCACCGGCCGCAGCCGCCGCCGACGAAGAGGTCATGCCCCTCAGCCCGGTGCGGCGTATCATCGCCGAGAACATGGTACGCAGCGCCTCCCAGATACCCCACGCCTGGACCATGGTGGAGGCTGACGTCACCAACCTGGTGCGCTTCCGGGAGGGTACCAAGGAGGAATTTTACCGTCGAGAAGGCGTGGAGCTGACCTACCTGCCCTTTGTGGTCAAGGCCGTAGCGGAGGCGCTAAAAGAGAACCCACTGCTGAACTCCACCTGGGGCGGCGACAAGATCATCCTGAAGAAGCGCATCAACATAGGCATCGCCGTGGCCGCCGCCGACGGCCTGGTGGTGCCCGTCATCCACGACGCGGACCGTTTGAGCATCGCCGGGCTGGCCCGGGCCGTTCGGGACCTGACCCTGCGGGCCCGCCAGGGCAAACTGACCCTCCAGGACATACAGGGCGGCACCTTTACCCTGAACAACACCGGTGCCCTGGGCTCAGTGGTCTCCTATCCTATCATCAACTACCCCCAGGCGGCCATCCTCACCACCGAGGCCATCCAGAAGCGGCCAGTGGTTATAGGGGAGGGGATAGCCATACGCTCCATCATGAACCTGTGCCTCTCCTTTGACCACCGCATCTCCGACGGGGCCGAGGCGGCCAAGTTCATCCAGGCTGTGCGGCGCCGGCTGGAGGCCATGGGCCCCGACACACCCCTGTACTGAGACCTCCCCCCTTGTGCGGGCCGGCCTTC
Organism: Dehalococcoidia bacterium; assembly: GCA_034432835.1. Lineage (GTDB taxonomy): Bacteria > Chloroflexota > Dehalococcoidia > Lucifugimonadales > DAOUBE01 > DAOUBE01. Next base: position 2,259 of record DAOUBE010000068.1, read on the forward strand.
AAACGGGTCTGGGGGACCTCCTGGCGCTGAAGGCGGCCCTGAGCATGGAGCACGCCTGGGCGACAGCCTCTCTCCCCTTGTCCATAACCGCAGACCTCCCGAAGAAGCCGTGAATCATGCCTTCGTAGCGGGTAACGGTGGTGGGGACACCGGCCGCCTGGAGCCGCCTCCCGTACTCCTCACCCTCGTCCCGCAGCGGGTCGTACTCGGCGGTAATGATCAGGGCGGGGGGCAGCCCCGACAGATCTCGGGCCCGAAGGGGCGCCGCGTAAGGGTTGCGGGCGTCGGACTCCCTGGCCAGGTACTTGTCCCAGTACCACATCATCGCCTCCCGGGTAAGCCCGTAGCCAGTGGCGTTGTCCTTATAGGAGGGCGTATCAAAGTTGCGGTCGGTAACGGGGTAAACTAGAAGTTGGAAGACCAGGGCGGGGCCACCCCTGTCCCGGGCCATGAGGCACACCGCCGCGGCCAGGTTGCCGCCGGCGCTGTCGCCGCCCACCGCTATGCGGGCAGCGTCGGCCCCTAGCTCCTGGCCGTGATGGGCCACCCAACCTGTCGCCGCGTAGCAGTCCTCGGCGGGCGCAGGAAACTTGGCCTCGGGGGCCAGGCGGTAGTCCACGGAGACCACCAGGCAGCCCGCCCCGGCGCAAAGGTGCCTGGCCGTGCCGTCGGTGGTGTCCAGGTCACCCACCACCCAGCCTCCACCGTGGAACCACACCAGCACAGGGAAAGGCGGCGAGCCAGAGGGGGTATAGATGCGCACCGGGACTTGGCCCGCGGGGCCGGGGAGCGTTCCATTCTCCACCCGGGCCACCTCCGGACCAGGGGAGCTGGGGCGGAGGCGGGCGTTCTGCCGCGCTTGATGCGGGGTAAGTTGCGTCACCGGGGGCAGGTTAAGGGAAAGGGTCTCTTCTAGGAACCGGCGGGCCTGGGGGTCCAGAGGCAAGGTACACCTCCTGGGTAAGAATCGCAGCCAATATATCACCAAACCGGCTTTGGAGAAACGCGGTGCAACCTGGGGCCTGCTTGCCCCTTGGCAGGCCCAGCCAGCGGGCATATCATAGAACTGGAGGTGCCCCAAACACACCATAGGCATGGGTACACTGCCCAAAACTTCTCGCAAGGAGGCTGCCGTGGAGCTGGAGGGAAAGCGTATCGCCGTGCTGGCCGAGGACGACTACCAGGAGCTGGAGCTGTGGTACCCCGTCCTGCGCATGAGGGAGGCCGGGGCCCAGGTGAGCATCGTGGGGCCCAAGGCAGGCACCTACAAGAGCAAGACGGGCTACCCAGTCACCGCCGAGATGGGCATTGACCAGGTCAGCGCCGGGGAATTTGATGCAGTGATTATTCCTGGCGGGTACGCCCCCGACAGGATGCGCCGCCATCCTAGAATGGTTGACTTCGTCCGGGAGATGCACCGGCAAGGCAAGGTGGTGGCGGCCATCTGCCACGCGGGCTGGGTCCCCGCCTCGGCGGGTATTGTCCGTGGGAAGACCGTCACCAGCTTCTTCTCCATAAAGGACGACATGGTGAACGCAGGGGCTAACTGGGTGGACCGCGAGGTAGTAGTGGACAGCAACCTCATTACCTCGCGCAAGCCCGACGACCTGCCCGCCTTCTGCCGGGAGATCATCAACGCGCTGGCGGGGGTGAGAGCCGGGGCCTAGCCAGGCCCTTGCTCTGGCGGACCTCACCTGGCCCTCCACGGGCACCGTGGGCTATACTACCTGCGGTGCCCGTCTTTTGAGCCTGGTACCACGGGACGCTGCCGGACGCTGGGCGCGGTCCAAGGGCGAGCCGGCGGCACAGCCGTCCCAGACCTGTTGAAAGGGGAAGATATGAGCAATCTGACCGGCGCGCACCTGGTGGCTCGGTGTCTTAAGCTGGAAGGCGTCGAGAAGATATTTACCCTGGTGGGCGACCACATCCTGCCCCTGGTGGAGGCCCTGCACAACGAGGGTTTCCACATAGTGGACACTCGCCACGAGTCCGCCGCCGTGCACATGGCCGACGCCTGGGCCCGGGTGACGGGCAAGCCTGGCGTGGTGCTGGTCACCGGCGGCCCGGGCCATGCCAACGCCATACCAGGTCTCACCGTCTCCTACACTACCGAGACTCCAGTCATCTTCCTCAGCGGTTTCCCACCCCTGGCCCAGAAGGGCATGCCCGCCTTCCAGGAGATTCCCCAGGTGGAGATGGCTGCCCCTATCACTAAGGGGGCGTGGATGGTCCCTGACGCCAGGCGCGTCCCCGAGTTCGTGGCCAACGCCTTCCGCATGGCCACCACGGGCCGGCCTGGCCCCACGCACCTGACCATCCCCATAGACGTCCAGGAGAAGGTGGTGGGGGAGGAGGACCTGCCCCCCTACCAACCTGCGGAGTACCGGCCCGGTCTGGGCCCCCTGGCCCACCCGGAGCTGGTGCGCCAGGCTGTCGCCCTGCTGCACCAGGCCCAACGCCCCGTGGTCATCGTGGGGGGCCCAGCCCGGTTCCAGCTCTCCGGGGAGTTGCTCCAGCGCTTGGTGGAGCTTACGCGCCTGCCCGTGTTCACCGTGGAGCTGGCCCGGGGCATGGTCTCCGACGACCACCCCCTGTGCTTTGGCTATGCGGACACCTCCCTGAACGGCGCCGCCAAGCTCTTCAGCCAGGCCGATGTCGTGCTGCTGCTGGGCAAGAGCCTGGACTCGCGCATCTCCTTTGGGCGGGTCTTCCCGCCCCAGGCCAGGATTATCCAGGTGGACCCTTCGCCGGCCGAGGTAGGGCGCAACCGGGGTGTGGCCGTGGGTATCGTGGGGCACATCGGTGCCGTGGTGGAGCAGCTAGCCCAGGAGGCCGCGGCCCGGCGCTGGATGGAGAAGCCCTGGTTGGGTGAACTACGCAAGGCACGCCGGGACTGGCAGGACAAGGTCCGGGCCAACGCCACCGACGACCTTCCCATGCACGCCATCCGCCTGTACTCGGAGGTGGAGCCCTTCTTGGACGAGGACACCTTCATCGTGTTCGACGGCGGTGACTTTGTGCAGTGGGGCCGGAGCTACCTGAAGGCCCGTAAGGAGGGGCACTGGCTCCGCCTGGGGCCCCTGGCCCACCTGGGTGCGGGATTGCCCTTCGCCCTGACCTGCCGCCTGGTGGACCCCAAGGCCAAGGTCTTTCTGTTCACGGGGGACGGCTCCATTGGCTTCTACCTGGCCGAGTTCGACACGGCGGTGCGGCACCATCTGCCCTTCGTCACCATCATGGGCAACGACACCGTGTGGGGCATCGACCGGCAGTACCAGATCGCCTACTACGGTAAGTCGGTGGGCACCGACCTGCGCTGGACGCGGTACGACAAGGTGGTGGAGGCCCTGGACGGCCACGGGGAGCTGGCCGAGCGCCCGGAGGAGGTCCGGCCGGCCGTGGAGCGGGCCCTGGCCTCGGGGAAGCCCTCCCTGGTCAACGTGCGCATCAAGAGCGCGGCCAGCCCTCTGGCACAGGCCAACATCGCCCGCAGGCTGGGGCAGGCCAGGAGGGACTAGACGGCTCTCCGGCCGGTGGCGATACCGGCTACCCACACTGATGGGCGCGCCAGCCAAGGGGATAATTTGAAGAGAACCTTCCTCTCATTGACAGTGACCCCAGAGGGTTAGCGGCAGGCTTTCATGGTAAATAGGCGGACCATCCGGCTGAGCACCCAGGCCTTCACCCAGAGGGCAGCCCTGGACACGGCGGTCTCCCGGGCCATCCTCCAGCGGGTCTCCGAGGGGAAAGAGCCGGAGACCCTGCGCCTGTTCCGGCCCACTGCCATAGTAGCTTTTGGTCCCCAGGACACCAGGTCTCCAGGCTACCAACAGGCGGTGCAGCGGGCCCGCTCTGGTGGTTTCCAGGCCGTCTATCGGCTGGCAGGTGGGCGGGCGGCCGTGTTCCATGAGGAGACTATCGCCTTCTCCTGGACCATCCCCGACCCGGAGCCCCGAGCCGGTATTCACCAGCGGTTCCAGGAGCTGGCTGACATAATGGCCCAGGCCTTCCGCCGACTGGGGGTGGATGCTCGCATAGGCGAGGTGCCCGGGGAGTACTGTCCCGGGGAATACAGCGTCAACGCCCGGGGACAGAAGAAGCTCATGGGTGTGGGCCAGAGGCTGACCAACGCCGCTGCCCACGTGGGTGGTGTGGTGGTGGTTGGCCAGAGCCAGCGGGTGCGGGATATCCTGGTGCCTGTGTACGATGCCCTGGGCGTCCCCTGGGTCCCGGACACCGCCGGCAGCCTGGAGGATGAGCTAGGAACCGTAAGCTGTGAGCAAGTCCAACAGGCTATCCTGGAGGAGTTCGCCGCCAGGTACGATGTGGTGGAAGAGGCACTGGACAGCGACCTCCTGGCCCTAGCAGAAAGCCTGGAGCCGCAGCACGCCGTGCCCTAGGGTCCGGCGTCACCCTGCACCCACTTACGGGCAGCGAGGAAGGGGGTATGTTGGACCCACCCGCCCGCCCCGGGGGCGTCCGGGGAAGAACCGCCAGCGCCCCTAGAGATGGCTGAAGGGTGACCTAGCTCCCTCCCTGGGCCTTCCGCTGAAGCTCGTACAGCTTGTTCAGGGCTTCCACGGGGGTCATATTGGCGATGTCCAGGGCAGCCAACTCCTCTTCCAGGGGTGAGGGCTGAGGGAAGAGGGGTAGCTGGGGGGCCTGGCGCCGGGTGCGGGTGGACCTGGTGGCGGACGTGGTCCCGTCCCTGGCGCCGCTCTCCAGCTCCTTGAGCACCTCCCAGGCCCGACTAATTACCGCCCTGGGTAGCCCGGCTAGCTGGGCCACGTGGATGCCGTAGCTGCGATCGGCGCCCCCGGGCACGATGCGATGCAGGAACACTACCCGGCCCTGGTCCTCGGTCACCTCCACTCGATAGTTGCGGACGCGGGGCAGCACGGAGGCCAACTCCGTCAACTCGTGGTAGTGAGTGGCGAAGAGAGTCTTGCAGCCGTGGCGAGGGCTGCTGTGAATGTACTCGGCCACGGCCCGGGCGATGGCCAGGCCGTCGTAGGTGCTGGTGCCCCGCCCGATCTCATCCAGTATAACCAGGGAGCGGCGTGTTGCTTGATTCAGAATGGCCGCCGTCTCCAGCATCTCCACCATAAAGGTAGAGCGACCGGTGGCCAGGTCGTCCTGGAGGCCGACTCTTGTGAAGATGCGGTCCACCAGACCAATGGTAGCCGAGTCCGCGGGGACAAAGCTGCCTATTTGGGCCATGAGCACGATGAGGGCTACCTGACGGATGTAGGTGGACTTGCCCGACATGTTAGGCCCGGTGAGGATGATGAGCTGCTCCTCCCTGGTGGACATGCGGGTATCGTTGGGGACGAAGGTGCCTGCTGGGAGGACCCGCTCCACTACAGGGTGGCGGCCACCCTTGATATCCAGCACGTCGTCCTCGGTGAGGGTGGGGCGGACATACCCGTAGCGGGCGGCGGCCTCGGCCAGGGCGCACAGCACGTCCACGTGGGCCAGGGCTGCGGCCAGGTGGGACAAGGCCTCGCCCCGCTGGGCCACCTGGGCGCAAACCTGACGGTACAGGCTCCGCTCCAGCTCCTGGATGTGCTCCCTAGCGTTGAGGATAAGGGACTCGTACTCCTTGAGCTCTGGGGTGACAAAGCGCTCGCCTCCCACCAGGGTCTGGCGGCGCATGTAGTGGGGCGGCACCTGGGAGAGGTTGGGCTTGCTGACCTCGATGTAGTAGCCGAAGACCTTGTTGTAGCCCACCTTCAGGGACTTGATGCCTGTGGCCTCGCGCTCCTTGCGCTCCAGCCCGGCGATGAACTCCCGGGCGTTGCGCGAGGCCTCGCGCACCCGGTCCAGCTCTGGGGAAAAGCCCTGACGTATGACCGTACCCTCGCCCACGTCCCCGGAAGGCTCGGGCTCAATGGCCTGGCCGATAAGGGCGGCGACGTCTTCGCAGGGCGCAGCCCCCTCCAGGGCCCAGGCCAGGGCGTCCCGGCCTTCTCTCAGGGCCTGGAGCAGGGTGGGGACGGCCTCCAGGCTACGCTTGAGGCCCGGGAGCTCCCGGGGCAGGGCCGTACCCAGGCGGACTCGGTTCACCGTGCGCTCGATGTCACCCACCTGGGCCAGGGCGCTGAATACCTGCTCGCGGCGCAGGGGGCTGGCGTGGAAAAAGGCCACGCCCTCCTGGCGCCGCTTCAGCTCCTCCAGGTCCAGGAGGGGCTGGCCTAGCCAGCGCCGCAAGAGCCGCCCGCCCATGGGGGTGCGGGTCAGGTCCAGCACCCCCAACAGGGAGGGCCCGGCCCCGTTACCCCTGGCGGGCTGGAACAGCTCTAGGTTGCGCACCGTCTGGGGGTCCAGGGTCATGAAGGTGCTGGTGGAGTAGGTGGAGAGGGAGGTGACCTGGGGCAGGACACCCTTCTGGGTCTGCTCCAGGTAGTCCAGGATAGCCCCGGCGGCCCGGACGGCCAGGGGCAAGCCGCCGCACCCGAAGGCGTCCAGGGAGGCGACGCCGAAGTGCTCTAGCAGGCGGCGGGTGGCCTCCTCCAGGTCGAAGCTCACGGCCTCTAGGCGAGTCACCGAGGTGCCCTCGGGCAGGGGCGGGGCGTCGGAGCCCTTGGGAAGTAGAATCTCGGCAGGGCTGAGGCGCGCCAGCTCCAGAGTAACCCGGTCAGTGGGGAGCTGGGTGACGGCGTAGTGGCCGGTGGTGATGTCGATGTGGGCCAGGCCGGCCAGGTCGCCCTCTGTCACCAGAGAGGCCAGGAAGTTATTGGCCTTCTGCTCTAGCAGCGAGGGCTCCACAACGGTGCCTGGAGTGACCACTCGGACCACGTCCCGCTCCACCAACCCCTTGGAGGTGGCGGGGTCGGTAAGCTGCTCACATATAGCTACCTTGATGCCCTTCTTGACCAGGCGGGCTAGGTAGCTCTCCACAGCGTGGGCGGGGATGCCCGCCATGGGCACCTTCTCGTTCTTGCCCATGGAGCGGGAGGTCAGCACAATGTCCAGCTCCCGGGAGGCAACGTAGGCGTCCTCGTCAAAAGTCTCGTAGAAGTCGCCCAGGCGGAAGAAGACCAGGGCGTCGGGGTAGCGGCGCTTGATCCTTAGGTACTGCCGTCTTATAGGGGTCACCTTCTACTCCCTTTGACCTGGGCTTGGAACACTAACAAGATACATTCCGTGAGGCGGCCTGGCTAGAGGTGGCAGGCGATACACCTGGGGCGCTAGCCGCCCTGGTATAATAGGCAGCATCTTGAGAGCCGAGGTGCTCCTTGGGAATCATCTACGAGAAGAAGGGCCACATCGCCTACATCACCATCGATAACCCCCAGAAGGCCAACGTTCTGGACAAAAGCACCAGCGACGAGATCGCCCAGGCCTGGAAGGATGTGTGGGACGATCGCCAGGTGCGGGTAGCCATACTGACGGCCTCGGGCGACCGGCACTTCTGCGCCGGCCATGACCTGTCGGCCCGGGAGCAGCTCACCCCCGAAGAGCGGCGACGGCGGGCCGTGGAGCGCATCTTCTGGCCGCCCTCGGGCACGGTATTCGGGATGCCCATAGGTGTCGATGGACGTAGCGGAGACCATTACCCTCAGATATGGAAGCCCGTTATAGCGGCGGTCAACGGCTGGGCCGTGGGGGCTGGCTTCTACCTTCTGCTCACCTCCACAGACATTCGCATCGCCTGCGAGGAGCACGCCCGCTTCCGCTACGGCCTTCTGAGCCGGGGATGGCTGGGCGGCGGGCCGGGGGCCGCCCGGCTGGTACGGCAGATCGCCCACGTGGACGCCATGCGCATCTTGCTCATCGACGAGCCCTTCGATGCCCGGGAAGCCCTGCGCATCCACCTGATCAACGAGGTGGTGCCCCACGACCGGCTGATGGTCAGGGCTGAGGAGCTGGCCTCCCAGATAGTCAAGATGCCGCCGGTGGCCGTGCGCATGATGAAGGAGTTCCTGATACGCTTTCGGGACGTCTCCGTGGACGAGGCCTGGCACGTCTCGACCCTCATGGACCAACTGGTGAATGCCCTGACCACGGACCCGGAGGAGGGCCGGCGGGCCTTCCGGGAGAGGCGGGAGCCGGAGTACACGGGAGGGCTGCGGTACCCCGACGACGATGACGTGGTCAGCTAGGGGCGCTGGGGCGGTCAGTGCCGCTGGCCCGGGGAGAGCTGGTTGCCATCCGGTGGAGGAAAGCGCTGTACCAAAGCCCTATTGCGACGTTACAGACCACTTCGCAAACTGTAGTGGTAGAGGATAAAATATCAGATTACACTGGGAGCGAGTCTTGGACAGCCCCGTTCTCCGGGGCTACACAGCCTTAGCCAGTGCTGAGGGTCAAGGGCAATGGCAATGAAATGGGCATCGTCCATCGCTGAGGGGACGGACCTGGCCGATACAATGGAGCGGTGTGCCCAGAGCGTAGAACAGGAGCTGGGCCCCTCGGCGCCGGCCACCCTGGCCGTGGTCTTCGTCTCGGCGGCCTATGCCGATGCCTTCAACCATGTGCCCCGCGTGCTGGGCACCCACTTCCCCAAGGCCACCATCCTGGGGTGTTCGGCGGCGGGGGTCATCGGCCAGGGGAGAGAGGTCGAGCAAAAGCCTGCCGTGGCCCTGACGGTGGGACACCTCCCCAAGGTACAGGTCCACACCTTCCACGTCACCCAGGACACCCTCCCTACCCCCGACGACCCTCCCGACGCCTGGGCGGACCTGGTGGGGGCAAAGCCAGAGGACCGTCCTCAGTTCCTGATGCTCATGGACCCCTTCTCCGCCCCTGCGGAGGAGCTGTTGGCTGGCCTGGACTTCGCCTTTCCAGCGTCGGCCAAGGTGGGCGGGCTGGCCAGCGGCGGCTACACGCCCGGCTCCCACGTACTGTACCTGGATAAGCAGACCTACCGCCAGGGCGTGGTGGGGGTGGCCCTCACGGGGGACATCCTTGTGGACACCGTAGTGGCCCAGGGCTGCCGGCCCATTGGGGAGCCCAGATGTATCACTCGGTGCCAACATAACGTCCTGTTGGAGATAGATGGGGACCCTCCCATCGCCTACCTTCAAGAGATGTACCAGCGGCTGTCGCCCAGGGACCAGGAACTGGTGAGCGGCAACCTCTTCCTGGGCATCGCCATCGACCCCCTGCTCACCCGCGAGGACGTGCGCCCTGGCGACTTCCTCATTCGCAACGTCATCGGCGCCGACCAGGAGCGGGGTATCCTGGCCATCGGCGAGCGCCTGCGGGAGGGGCAGGTGGTCCAGTTCCACGTCCGGGACGCCGTGACCTCGGCGGAGGACCTGCACAGGCAGCTTTCCCGCTACCTGGAGAGGGTGGGCGAGAGCTCGCTGGCTGGCGCCCTGCTTTTCCAGTGCAACGGCCGCGGCGCCCACCTGTATGGCAGGCCCAACCACGACACCCAGCTTTTCCAGAGCCTGATGGGTCCCGTGCCCCTGGGCGGCTTCTTTTGCAACGGAGAGATCGGCCCCGTGGGCGGGACCACCTACCTTCACGGCTACACCAGCTCCTTCGCCATATTCAGGAAGCCACAGCCATGACCATACCCACCAGTTATCCTCTGACGCCTTCCGCCTCCGCCGCTCCCTTTGGTTGCCAGGAGCGCTTCATCGGCCGCTTGCGACGACGCTAGCCTCGCACTCCTGGGGGTGCCCACCCCTCCCCAAAGGGCCCTGCTTTGGCCCCTGGCGGCATTGCGTTTTCCGGATGAGAGTGAGCCATGCATTCTGTTGCTGATACAAAGGAGAGTCCAGTGGCTGAGATACTTACGGAGCTATCGGCGCCAGCCCTGGTAGGCGCCATAGAGGCCAACCGTCGTGACTTCTGGGCTTACCGCAGCCAGTCCCGCAAACTGGAGCTGCACCATGGCCCTGGCCTTATGTGGATCGCCTCGCCAGAGCCGGTGCCCTTCCTCAACCAGGTCCTCCACACCCGCCTCCCGGATGGCGAGGCAGACCAGGAGATAGGCAAGGTGTTGGCCTTCTTCGACGCCCGGAAAGTGCCCATGACCTGGGTCACCGGGCCGTCGTCCAGGCCGGCAGACCTTCCCCAGAGGCTGGAGCACCACGGCCTCACCCACCAGTCAGAGCTGGCGGGTATGGCCGTCCCGCTGACCCTGTTGAAGGACATGGAGGCACCCCCCGGACTGGTCATCCGTCGTGCGGACGACGTGGAAACTCTGAGGCAGTGCTTGGTTCCCCTGACCCGGGGCTTTGCCATGGCGGAAGACGTGGCCAGGCTGCTGCTGGAGATGGCCGAGGGCCTGGGGTTTGACCAGGGGCGGCCCTGGCGCCACTACCTGGGTCTAATGAACGGCGAGCCTGTGGCCCACTCGGAGCTGTTCCTTGGCGCCGGCGTGGCCGGTATCTACGGCGTCACCACGGTGCCCGAGGCTCGGCGGCGGGGTATCGGCGGTGCCATGACCCTGGCCCCCCTACAGGAAGCCCGGGCGCTGGGGTATCGTGTGGGAGTACTCCACTCTACCCCCATGGGCCTCAGTGTGTACCGAGGGCTGGGCTTTCAGGAGTACTGCCGGCTCCAAATGTTCTCACGCAACGGGCGGAAGGATAGCCCCAAGGCCAACGGTCCGTCAGAGGGATGGAGAGGGGACATCCGCCTCTCCACCAGGGGGTTCTCTCCTGAAACGCCCCCAGGGCGGGCGGGTGGGTCCAACACACCCCCTTCCTCGCTGCCCGTAAGTGGGTGCAGGGTGAACCCTGCCGGGTGGGTGGGACCAGACACACCCCTTCTTGAGCGTCCAAAGGGAAGGGGCCAGGGCCGTGCCCTGGTGCAGGGCGCCCTGCCTAGTGGGTAGCACCCTCGGCCTTGAGCTTCTTCAGGTACTCCTGGAACTCGCCGTAGTCGCCGAACTGGGCCACCCTGCGCACAAACTGGGCTGGAGACTCGGACAGGCGCCGAAGCTCCCGTAGCTCCTGCTCCACAGGGCTGATGGAAGCCGGGCCGTCGGCATAGCTGCCGTGAAAGGCGAAGTAGGCCTGGTTGAGCTTGCGGATGTGGTAGCCGTGCTCCACAAAGTACCTGCGCCGCTCCTCCATATACTGTTCGGCCTCCTCCACCTTGCCCTGGGCCAGCAGGGTCTCCACCTTCGACCGGGTCTCCCTCATCTCCTGGTTGAAATCGAACACGGGGTCCGCCGACTCCTCCATCACCACCGTTTCCGACACCTTCACCAGCTTCTTGCCGGTGATCCTTTCGTAAACCTTGTCCCCCAGCTCCTCGCCAACGATATTGGCCAGGGTCTCGTTCAAGGTGGTCATATCACCGTTGCGACTGTAGTTGCGCCCCAAGGGATAGAAGATAAGGTACTGGTGCAGCCACTCGTGGACGGCGATGTTCAGGGTGTTCCGAAGCCCGTACCCACCATACACGACGCTGGGATAGGTGGCCACCCCACCAGTACGCTCTACCAGCGCCGACAGGTTCTCCTCCGAGAGGATGTGATCTTCCAGGGCTTGCATCTGGCTAATGCTCATGGACGGATGGAGCAACATGGTCCTGGCGATCTGGATCCGGTCCCGGGGCGAGAGTACCAGCACGTTGGGTGTCCTGCCCAGCACAAAGTCCACGGGCGGGAACAGAACGCCAAAGAAGGTGGCGAAGCCCTCATCCTCCAGAACGGCGCTTATCTCAGCCTCCAGGGCCTCCTCCACGTCGGCCTTGATGGCCTGCTGCCGTGCCCACAGCCTGGCTAGGGACGTCTCCAGAGACGGCAACTGCTCGGAGGAGGATGAGTCCGCCGCGGCCAGTTGCACCTGCCAGCTCACCTGGTTTATCTGGTCCTGGAGTTTGAAGTACTCCTCCACTAGGGCCAGGCGTTCGCTGCGGGTGGGCTGGTCCCTCAGTACCGTCTGCTTCAATATGTGGAACCACTTCTGAGGCAGGTGGACTAGCTCCCACTCCAGCAGGCGGTAGTGGTAAGGCGCCGACGCCCTTTTCACGGGGTCCAGTACAAGGGTATCCCTACCAGCGGAGACCACCATAAAGAGGAAGGGGAAGAGGATGAGGAGGTACCCAACCCGACGCCACATACCACACCTGTACCACAAATGAAGAACAAGTGCAATGAGCATACCACAGCCCAGCCTCCAGCCTGAAGAGGGCAGCCACGGGCTTCCCCTGGCTTTTATCTACCCGTTGCGCCCCAATGGGCCTTTGGCTACAATGGGGCCAAAGACAGCGAACCGAATCTCCGCTCGCCCTGGGCCGCACCGTACCAGTGCGATGCGAGTCCATGGGGCCATCTCGATTGGAAGGGGGGACCATGGCTAGCATAAAGACCGAAAGGCTGAGAAACCTTGCCCTGCTATCTCACAGCGGGGCAGGCAAGACCACCCTGTGCGAGGCCCTCCTCTTCTCCACGGGCGCCATCACCCGCATGGGCCGAGTGGAGGACGGCAACACCGTCTCCGACTATGAGCCCGAGGAGGTCAAGCGCACCAGCAGCATCCAGACCTCCATCATCCCCTGCCTCTGGAAGGACCACAAGGTGAACTTCCTGGACACCCCCGGATACGACGACTTCCTGGGCGAGGTGCTGTGCGCCCTCCGGGTGGTGGACGGAGCAGTGCTGGTGGTGGCCGCCCCCTCAGGCGTGGAGGTGGGCACCGAACGCGCCTGGAACCTGTGTGAGGAGCGCAAACTACCCCGCATCCTCTTCGTCAACAAGATGGACCGCGAGAACGCCGACTTTTTCCGGGCCCTGGCCTCCATCCAGGCCGCCTTCGGGCGCCACTGCGTCCCTCTCCAAGTACCTATCGGCTCTCAGCAGCAGTTCAACGGCGTGGTTGACCTCCTTTCCCCTAATGGTCAACTGGACAGCCAGGCCGCCGAGGCCAGGGAGCGGCTGGTGGAGGCCATAGCCGAGACCGACGACGACCTGGCCACCAAGTACCTAGAGGGTGAGACCCTCAGCCCCGAGGATATAGCTACGGGCCTGCGCCGAGGCATACTGTCGGGCAAGATAGTCCCCGTGCTGGCGGGTGCGGCCACCCAGAACCTGGGAGTGAAGGAGCTCCTGGACGCTGCCATCAAGTACCTGCCCAGCCCCAAGGAGGGCGCCAAGGTGACAGCGGTCAGCGCCGCCAACAAGGAGCCGGTGGAGCTGGAGCCCAACCCCACCGCGCCACTGGTGGCCCAGGTGTTCAAGACCACCGCAGACCCCTACGTAGGCCGCCTCTCCTACTTCCGGGTCTTCCAGGGCACCCTCAAGAGCGACTCCCAGGTGTGGAATGTCAACAAGGAGCAGACCGAGCGTATAGGCCAGCTCTTTATCATGCGAGGCAAGAACCAGGAGCCGACCTCAGAGCTGGTGGCCGGCGATATAGGCGCCGTGGCCAAGCTCTCGGTCACCGCCACGGGCGACACCGTGTGCCAGCGGGAAGCGGCTGTGCTGCTGGAGGGCTTCCAGTTCCCCGTGGCCAACTACACCATGGCCGTCTATCCCAAGTCCAAGGCCGACGTGGACAAGATGTCTGCCGCCCTGGCTCGCCTGCTGGAGGAGGACCCCTGCCTGAAGCTCACCCGGGAGCCAGACACGGGCGAGACCCTCCTCTCCGGCCTGGGCGACACCCACCTGGAGACGGCGGTGGAGAAGGTGAGGCGCAAGTTTGGCGCAGACCTGCTGCTTCAAGTACCCAAAGTGCCCTACAAGGAGACCATCACCGTGGTCACCCAGGCCGAGTACAAGCACAAGAAACAGACGGGCGGCCACGGGCAGTACGGCCACGTCCTGCTGCGACTGGAGCCTTTGGCCCGCGGCGAGGGCTACAAGTTTGGTGATGAGGTGGTGGGCGGACGAGTGCCCAAAGAGTACATCCCTTCCGTGGAAAAGGGGGTCCAGAAGGCCCTGGCCGAGGGAGTGATAGCCGGCTACCCTGTCACCGATGTGAAGGTGGTGCTTTACGACGGCAGCTACCACGAGGTGGACTCCTCCGGCATCTCCTTCGAGATCGCCGGCTCCTACGCCTTGCGCAAGGGTGTTTCCCAGGCCAACCCCGTGCTGCTGGAGCCAGTGATGAAGCTTACCATCACCGTCCCCGAGGGTCTGACCGGTGAGGTGATGGGCGACCTGAACAGCCGCCGGGGCCGCATACTGGGCATGGTCCCCGCCGGCGGTAGCAACACCATCATCGAGGCGGAGGCTCCCCAGGCGGAGGTTATTCAGTACGCCACGGTGCTGCGCTCCATGACCCAGGGCCGCGGTAGCTTCAAGATGGAGTTTGTAAGGTACGAGGAGGTGCCGCCCCACCTGGCCCAGCGCATCATAGACGAGAGCAAGAAGGCCAGGGCCTCGGCTTAACCCAGGTCCCCGGCCTCCATATACCTGATACGTTGGGCGCCACGCAGAAAAAAGCGTGGCGCCCTTCTTTTTCCAATCCTCTGGGCCACTAGGGCTGCATCCTAAAAGAACAGCCCTACGTCTCTCCCTCCCCTACGGCTAGAGGGCCTGGCGCAGCTTCTCCACGTCGCCGCCAATGATGAGCTGGCCGTCCACCAGGACCACGGGACGGCGCATAAGGCGTGGCTCCTTCGCCATAAGCTCCAGCATCTGGTCATCGGTGAGCTGCTGGCCCCCCAGGCCCAGGGCCTTGACGCTAGGGCTCTTCCAGGAGAATAGGTCTGAGACGGGCCTGCCCTTCAAGAGTGCCCGAATTTCGGGGGGAGTCAGAGGCTGCTTGAAGAAATCCCGCTCCACAACGGCGACACCTGCCTGGGAGAGAAACTCTCTCACCTTGCGGCAGGTGGCTCAGCGGGGCCACCAGAAGAGCGTAACCTGCTTGGCCATTCCTGACCTCAGCCAGTCCTATGCTGTGGTGGACACACCCCAGGCCGGTGCGGCTCTGTGGGTGCCGGTCTAGCGGCGGGCCCCGGCGGGCTTGAAGCCCGCCTTGGGCAGGACCACCTTCAGGGCCTCCAGGACAGGCTTGATATCCTCCTCGGAGACGTAACCCAGGTGGCCGATGCGGAAGATGCTGCCCTCCAGCTTGCCCTGCCCCCCGGCCAGCACGATGTTGTGCTCGGTGCGCATCAGGCCCACCAGCTTCTTGCCGTCCACGCCCTCGGGGATCTTGACGGCGGTGATGGTGTCGGCGGCGTAGCGTTCGTCACCGAAGAGCTGCAGCCCCAGGGCCTTGACACCCTCGCGGGTGTAGCGGGCCACGCGGCGATGCCGCTCAAAGATGTTCTCCATGCCCTCGGCCAGCATGCGGTCCAGGGCAACGTCCAGGCCGTAGAATATGGAGACGGCGGGAGTGAAGGGGGTCTGGCCACGCTCCTCCAGGTACCGCTTGGCGCTGCGCAGGTCAAAATAGAACCGGGGCATCTTGGCCGTCTCGTAGGCCTGCCAGGCTTCCTTGCTGAAGCTGATGAAGGCCAGGCCCGGGGGCACCATGAACCCCTTCTGGGAAGAGGTGGCCACGGCGTCTATCTTCCACCGGTCGGTGTAAAGGGGAAGGCAGCCCAGGCTACTGACCGCGTCCACCAGGAGGAGCTTGTTGAACTCGCCCTTGACAATGCCCGCGATGGCCTCCAGGTCGTTGGTGATGCCTGTGGAGGTCTCGTTGTGGGTCACCGTGACGGCCTTGATACCCGGGTCCTTTTTCAGGGCCTGGCGGATGGCCTCCGGGTCGGCGGCCTTGCCCCACTCGAAGTCCAGGCGGGTGACGTTGGCGCCGTAGCGCTGAGAGATGGTGGTGAAACGGTCGCCAAAGGAGCCGACGCTGACGGCCAGGACCTTGTCGCCGGGGGAAAGGGTGTTTACAATGGCCGCCTCCATGGCACCGGTGCCAGAAGCGGTGAGGATGAGAACGTCGTTCTCGGTGAAGAAGACCTTCTTGAGCTTGGCCGTCACCCCGTAGATAAGCTCCTTGAACTCGGGGCCACGGTGGTTAATCATGGGCTGGGCCGAAGCCTCAAGGACATCGTCGGGCACGGGGGTAGGCCCTGGGATTCGCAGGTTCTGCCTGGGTACTTTCACAACTGCCTCCTTAATCTAGAGGAGAGAGGGTAGAGCATCGAGAGTAGGGGCTAACCCCTACCCATCTCCTTTCCATCTCCCTGTGCGACTTCATCGGACCGCGGACTGAGCTCCTTCTTCCTTGTACTTCTTGCCTCACTGCCTGTATGGGTTTAGTTATTGGGTACACGTGACTGGACTCCGGACTCACCCCTTCGCAGGCTCAGGGCGAGCTCCCACCCTCTCACGGCGAGAGGGGACCTTGTCCCATCCGCCAAGGGGGAAGGTTAGGATGGGGGTTGGCATGATGGGGTTAGCAAGATGTACCCGTTATGCTCTTAAAGTCCAAAGGCTGCGGCGTTATGCTCCGCCCTAAGGGCGGGACCGCCAGTAGCGCCCCCGGGCGACACGCATCCAGTCTGCCCCTTCCGGCTGCCCTCACCCTTGGCCTCTCTCCAAGGAGGGGGGACAACCAACCTAGGTGAGGGCGGGCTCCCGGTAAGGCAGGGCCTTTGGGAGCCCTAGGTAGCCCCCGGGAGCAGGTGCCGCTCCAGTGCCTCAGCGCAGGGAAAAATCATATCCCATAAAAGGCGCCGGGGCAAGGCTTTGTGAATTATAGCACATGCCGTCCGCGCCTTGGAAAGCCCCCTAGCCCGCCCTGGCTGCGTCCACTATGCGCACGAAGGAGCGGCGGCCCACCTCCAGAGTGGCGCCCGGGTGAATGGTCATCACCTCCTCCCGGAGCACCTTGCCGTCCAGGCGAATGGCGCCCTGCCTGAGGAGGCGCCGGGCCTCGCTACGGCTGGGGGCCAAACCGTGGGCCACCAGGAACGCCCGGACGTCCACCTGGTCCGTGCCGTTGCCCCCCGGCGGGAAGGCGTGGGCTACCTTCACCACGTCGGCCTCCTCCGGCCGGCGCTGCTGGACCACCCGCTCGAAGTGGGCCTGGGCATCTCGGGCGGCCTCAACACCGTGGAACTGGGTCACGATCTCCCGGCCCAGGCGCTTCTTCAGCTCCATGGGGTTGACGGTGTGGGCCTGCATAGCCTGCTGCATCTCGGCCAGCTCGGCATCCGGGACATCGGTGAGCAGACGGAAGTAGTCCATTATCATCTCGTCACGTATGGACATCACCTTGCCAAACTGCTCCCTGGGTGGCTCGTCCACGCCGATGTAGTTGCCCAGGCTCTTGCTCATCTTCTGGACCCCATCCAGGCCCACCAGGATAGGGACCAGGAAGCACTGCTGGGGCCGCTGGCCCACCATGGCCTGTAACTCCCGGCCTACCAGGAGGTTGAACTTCTGGTCTGTGCCGCCAAACTCCACGTCGGACTGGATGGCCACCGAGTCGTAGGCCTGGAGCAGGGGGTAGAGGAGCTCGGTGATGGCGATGGGTTGGTTGGCCTGGAAGCGCTTGGCGAAGTCCTCCCGGGCCAGGAGCTGGGCTACGGTAAATCGACTGGTGAGCCCTATGACATCGGCCAGGGTGAACTTGCCGAACCACTCGGACTGCCACACCACCTGGGTGCGGGCCCGGTCCACCACCTTGAAGAACTGGGCCAGGTAGGTCTCGGCGTTGGCAGCCACCTGCTGGTGGGTGAGCATGGGCCGGGTGGCGGAGCGCCCGCTAGGGTCGCCCACCTGGGCCGTCCAGTCGCCCACGATGAGGATGACCTGGTGGCCCAGCTCCTGGAACTGGCGGAGCTTGCGCAGGCCCACCACGTGCCCCAGGTGAATATCGGGGGCGCTAGGGTCGAAGCCCATCTTGAGGCGCAGGGGCTTGCCCTCTTTGAGCAGGCGGACCAGCTCCTCCTCCACGATGATCTCGGCCACCCCCCGCTTGAGGATACGCTGCAAAGCAGCTTCATCCATAACTGGGCTACCTCTTGCCAACGG
The DNA here is from genome assembly GCA_034432835.1 of Dehalococcoidia bacterium. Lineage (GTDB taxonomy): Bacteria > Chloroflexota > Dehalococcoidia > Lucifugimonadales > DAOUBE01 > DAOUBE01. The sequence goes on from DAOUBE010000068.1 coordinate 20,110, forward strand.
TTAGTACCTCCCGTGCCTGGGCTACGTCCTGGCCCATCCGCTGTACCAGGGCTTCCACACTGGGGAAGGCCAGCTCGTCTCGCAGGCGCTGGACGAACTCCAGCCTCATCTCTTTATGATAAAGGACACCGCTGAAATCCATAAGATAGCTCTCCACCGTCCGCTGCCCCTGGCCGAAGGTGGGCCTCACGCCTATGCTAGTGGCAGCGGGGTACCGAGCGCCGCCTACGTAGGCCCAGGTGGCGTAGATGCCGTTGCCCGGGACCAGGCGCTGGGTACTTACCGACAGGTTGGCCGTGGGGTAGCCGAGCCGGCGGCCCCGGCCATCGCCCCTCACCACGGTGCCTCGGATGGAGTAGTGGCGGCCCAGCATTCTGGCGGCGCTGGCCACGTCCCCTTGGGTGATTAGGTTGCGGATGTGGGTGCTGCGCACACCTACTCCATTCACCACGTAGTGCTCCACCGTGGTCACGGTGAACCCCATCTCCCGGCCCAGGGCCTCCAGCGTAGGCCGGTCGCCCTGGCGCTGATAACCCAGGGCGAAGTCGGGGCCCACCACCAGGGCACGCAGGCGTAGCTGCTGTTGCAGGAGGGAGAGGAACTCCCGGGGCCGCAGCAGGGAGAGCTCCCGGGTGAAGTCCACGACCACCACCAGGTCCAGGCCAGCGGAGCGCAAGAGCTCCAGGCGTTCCTCCAGGTCGCTGAGCCAGGCCACCTCCTCCTCGGGGTGGAGCACGGCCCTGGGGTGGTTGCGGAAGGTGAGGACGGCGGGTACCAGGCCTCGCTCTTGGGCTTCGGCCTTCAGGCGGGAGAGCAGGTGCTGGTGCCCCAGGTGAAGGCCGTCAAAGACCCCTATAGTAAGGGCTGTGTCACCCGGGGGTGACGCCTGGGCTAGCTGTTCAAGGAAAGACATCTAACTTCCAGGTTTTAATGATAGCAGAGAGACTGATGGGATGCCCCTGAACTGGCATTACGAAAACGTACCTGTTGGCAGGGATGGTAGCATAGCAGCTAGGGGGCGTCAATGCGGGCGCACGGCGGAGATCGGGCCACCGGCGGGTCCCCCAAGGTTGCTGCCACCTTGCCATTGTGTTAGCCTGTGCTCTGGAGACTGGTATCGGCATGAGCGGCGAAAAGGTCATAGTGGCCATGAGCGGGGGAGTGGACTCCTCCGTGGCCGCGCTGTTGCTCAAGGAGGCAGGGTACCGGGTGGAGGGCGTCACCATGCGCCTGTATAACATTGACGACGCCAGCCGCCCCGCCTACTACAAGGGCTGCTGCTCCATTGACGACGTGGAGGACGCCCGCTGGGTGTGCCGCAAGCTGGGCGTGCCCCACCATGTGTTCAACGTGCAACGGGAGTTCCAGGCCTTTGTCATAGACTACTTCTGCCAGGAGTACCAGCGGGCCCGGACGCCCCACCCTTGCCTGGCCTGCAACGAAAAGATCAAGTTCCAGTTCCTGCTCCAGCGGGCCCTATTTCTGGAGGCCGACTACGTGGCCACGGGCCACTACGCCCGCATCACCCGCCAGGGGGACGGGTTCCACCTGTACAAGGCACTGGATGCCCGCAAGGACCAGTCCTACGTACTCTACGCCATGGGACAGGAGGAGCTGGCCCACACCCTTATGCCCGTAGGCAACTACACCAAGGACGAGGTCCGAAGGCTAGCCCGGCAGGCGGGCCTACCCAACGCCGACAAGCCAGACAGCCAGGAGATCTGCTTCATCCCCTGGGGGGACTACCGCCAGTTCCTGGCCCAGCGCATCCAGTCCCGACCCGGCGACATCGTGGATTCCAAGGGCAACATCCTGGGGCACCACGACGGCATCGAGTTCTTCACCGTAGGGCAACGCCGGGGGTTGGGCATAACCACCGGCAAGCCCATGTTCGTGGTCCGTATCGAGGCGGAGACGGGGCGGGTGGTAGTGGGGCCCGAGGAGGAGCTGTACAGCCAGGCCCTCTGGGCATCCCAGGTGAAGTACACTCAGGGCCGGCCTCCCCAGGGGCCAGTGGAGGTCACCATCAAGGTGAGGTACAAGTCGCCCGAGGTGGCGGCCACCCTCTTCCCCAGGGGGAGCCAGGCCCTGGTGCGCTTCAGTCAGCCCCTGCGGGCGGTGACGCCAGGACAGGCAGCGGTGTTTTACTGTGGCGAGGAGGTGCTGGGGGGTGGCATAATAGAGGCTCCGGTGGACCAGGCGGAGGTCGCGGAGGTCGGTGAGGCTACGCAAACTTCCAGCGAAGGAGAGGGTCCATGGAGTTCGCGGACTTTGTGGCCGAGGCCCTGGCCCGTAACCGCAGGGCCACGCTCAACTTGGTCAAGGACCTAACGCCGCAGCAGCTACGCTGGCATCCGGCCCCAGGTACTAACCCCATAGGGTTCCTGCTCTGGCACATCGCCAGGACAGAGGACTCCTACTTTCACCGCTCCGTCACCCAAGACGGCGACGTCTGGGACAGGGAAAGGTGGTACGAGAAGTTCAACCTGCCCCCCAGGGAGACAGGGAACAACTGGACGGCGGAGCAGGTGGCGGCCTTCCTACCGCCCCCTCTGACTGCGCTCTTCGGCTACATGGAGGCGGTGCGCAAGAGCGTGTTAGCCATCGTCAAAGACATAAGAACAGAGCGGCTGGAGGAGCGCCCGAGGCCGGACCGGCCTCAGATGCGCGTGGCTGACTACCTGATAAGCGCCATCACCCACGAGGCGGAGCACAGGGGAGACATAGGGTATGTCCTGGGCCTTATGAAGAGTAAACAGCCCTAGGAGGCTGCCGCCGTGCCCAGTTTGCAGTGGGAACGGGGCCTGAGAAGGCAGGGCTTCCTCTGGATCGCCGGGGTGGACGAGGCCGGCAGGGGGCCCCTGGCCGGGCCGGTGGTGGCCGCGGCGGTGCTTCTTCCTCCCCACCTGGACGACGGTTCCCCCGAGGCCCAGTGGCTGCGCCTGGTGGACGACAGTAAGGCCCTCAGCGCCTATCAGCGGGAGCGTGCCCTAGAAGAGGTGCTCCGCCACGCCGTGGCCGTGGGCACCGGGGTGGTGGACCCCCACGAGATAGACAGGGTGGGCATAGTCCAGGCCACGTGCCAGGCTGTACTGGCCGCCCTGCGGGCCCTCCCCTTCCAGCCCGACTATCTCTTAGCTGACTACATGAAATTGAACGGCTGTCCCGTTCCCTACACGCCCCTGGTGGACGGCGACAGCCTGTGCTTCTCCATAGCCGCGGCATCCATCGTGGCCAAGGTGACCCGGGACAGGATCATGGTGGAGCTGGACCGGCAGTACCCGGGCTACGGGCTGGCCCAGCACAAAGGCTACCCCACCCCTGAGCACCTGGCGGCCCTGGCCCGCTTGGGGCCTTCCCCCATCCACCGCACCTCCTTCGCCCCCGTGGCCGCCCTGCTGTCCTCCAACGGCGCGGGGGGCCTGTAGCGGCGCAGTGGCTGATTTACGCCGGCGTAGGGGCAGCCAGGGGGAGCGCAGCGCCAGGAGCTACCTGGAAGGTAAGGGCTACCGGGTGCTAGAGACCAACTACCGCTGCCCGTGGGGCGAGGTGGACATCATCGCTCAGAAAGGCCAGACCCTGGTGTTCGTGGAGGTGCGCACCCGCAAGGGGACCAAGTTCGGCACGCCGGAGGAGTCGCTGACGCCTCAGAAGCTGGAGCGACTGGTGGCTACAGCCCAGAGCTACCTCCAAGTCCGCAACCCGGAGTCCCAGGACTGGCGCATAGACCTAGTGTCGGTGATCCTGGGCCAGGGAAACAGCATCCGCATCGAGCACTGGGAGAACGTGGTGGAGGCCGGTTGGTGACCACCCCGTTCTCAACCCCGCTCCCAAAGCTCGATGACAAGAACCGACCGATATCCAGGCCAGTAAACACAGTGGATAGCGTGGAGACCCTGGGCGCGGGTGGTTCGGTACCTAATTAACTCATTCCGCTCAGACATAGAAAACATAGGATAGATACATTATCCCCGACAGTCAAAGCGACACAGCCTAACAGGCTTCTCTCAACAAATACCACGGCCGGTCCCTAGCGTCCCCCAGATGGGCAGGAACAGGGGTACGTTGGCCTTAACAGGTATGTTACAATTGACTACCACCAGGCACAGGTTCGGAGCAGGCTATGCCGATATACGAGTACCGCTGCAACAACTGCCGCCGGCGGGTCTCGGTACTGGTGCGAAGCTTCTCCAGTGCGGCTGAGCCCGTGTGTGAGCACTGTGGCAGCCGGGACCTGCGCCGCCTCCTCTCCAGGTTCACTC
>DAOUBE010000069.1:0-6957 GCA_034432835.1 Dehalococcoidia bacterium
TGGAGAGGAGGGGGTGCCAGCGTAGGTGATGAAGACTATGGTAGCTCCTACCAGTGCCAGTATGGCAAAGCCAACTAAAAGGATTGTTCTCATAGTCCAAACCCTTCGGTACCGTATGGGATTGTGCTCTTTTGATTTCTCAGGGCATTGTAATTGTCGCCAGTTATCCCACCTACACCAGAAGGGATTAAGTAGGCGCCCAAAGAGGAGTACCTGGCGTCTCTGGGGCGACTAAGCTATTCGGCCGAGAGGCAGGGTGCACCCTTCTCTTTGGGAGCCCAGAAAGGATTGTGCTTGGTCCCACCCACCCGGCAGGGCTCGCCCTGCACCCACGCTGCACCTTCTCTGGTCACATACCCTTACTGGCCACCTCAGCCTAGTGTGGGTCAAGAGCCTGCCCTGAGCTAAGCCCAGGGGCCAGCCCTTGTCAGGGGTTCTCTCCCGGCCCTGACTCCGTGCTCCACAGAAAAAGCGCACAAGGGGAACCCCTGTGCGCTTTTTGGCTGGAAGGATGCGCGGCGACAGTGTTGTGGGCTAGCGTGTCTCCGACGCCGCGGTCACGTTGCTGGGGTAGCTGTTCCGGCTGTCCAGGGCAAACCCCTCGCGGACGCCATAGACAGCCAACTGGGTACGGTTGTCCAGGTGCAGCTTCTGCATGAGACTGCGCACGTGAGACCTCACGGTGTTCTCGGATATGACCAGCGTGGAGGCGATCTCTTTGTTGGTGGCGCCGCGAGAGATTAGGGCCAGGACCTCCTTCTCCCGCTCGGTAAGGACCTCACACTGGACCGGCTCATCGCTGTGGGAGATGTGCACCTTGCGAGCCAGGCCAGTCACCAGCTTGTTGGTCATGTCCTCGGACAGGGCCACGCCGCCGGACATGACCTGCCTGAGTTGCTTGACCAGGTTGGAGGCGTTGACGCTCTTGAGGACGTAGCCTCTGGCTCCCGCCTGGACCGCCTCGAAGAGGTCATCCTCCTCGGTGGAGATGGTGAGCAGCACCACCTGGACGTCGGGCATCTCCTGCTTGATGAGTCGAGTGGCCGCGACGCCGTCCAGGCAGGGCATGTACAGGTCCATAAGGACAGCGTCGGGCTTCAGCTCCCTGGCCATGGCCAGAGCCTCGAAGCCGTTGCTGGCCTCGCCCACCACCTGGATATCCTCCTCATCCTGGAGGAGCCTCACCAGTCCCTGCCGTACCAGAGTGTGATCTTCGGCTACCAGTAACCGTAAAGCCATGCAATCCCTCCTTACGCGACTTGTCTATTGAGGCCCTCCCTGGGCACATAAAGGCTGACCTGGGTGCCTTTTTGCGGCACCGAGTAAACCTGCAGCCTGCCCCCCAGGGCCTCAGCCCGCTCCCGCATGATGCGCAGCCCGAAGTGTCCCTGGAGCTGGCGGCCGGGCTCGAAGCCGCAACCGTCGTCGGTCACGGTGATGAGCAGGCCGCGTTTCCCTAACCAGAGGGCAACGCTGGCCTGACGGGCCCTGCCATGGCGCCAGGCGTTCCACAGGGCTTCGTGGATGATAGCCTTTAGCTGGTGAACGACCCACCTGGGCAGGTCCAGAGCATCCCCACCACCCTCCACTCGAAGGCTGATGCTCATGCCCGTACGCTTCTGGGTGGACTCGGCCAGCACCCGCAGCTCCTCCGCCAGGTCTTTCTGCTGGTCCTGCCAAGAGCGTAGCAGGTCCAGGGTTGTCCGTACCTGCTGATAGCTGTCCTGCACCACCTGCTGCAGCAGCACCAATTGCTCCTTCAACCTCGCCAGGTCAGGGGGCACCTGCTTTTCCAGGGCGGAGAGCTGAAGGCCCAGGTACAGGAGGTCCTGGGCCAGGCCGTCGTGGAGCTCCCGGGCCAGCCAGCCAGGCAGGTCCTGGGACGGGGCCTTGGACACTTGGGGCTGAGCGGCCTCATGGGGGAGGGTTGGAAGGGTGGGGTTCTCGGCCTGCTGGGCCGACGAACGGTTAGAGGGGACTGGTACCAGTAGGGGAGCCTGTCCTGCTATCATTAAGGCCCTCCTTTCCCTCACCGAAGTGGGGGAGCTATTGGCTAACCAACACAATGGGAGATACTCCGTCTGGCGGCCACGACGTACGAGGAAGTAGATCCCTTTGCCGTATTGCAGCTTCCCCCAGCCTGGAGATTGAATGAAATGAACAAATTCTAAGAGTATTAATTTATAAAATCTAATACTCTGTTTAGGATGCTACCATGTTTAGGTAACCAACGAGGCAACAAGAGTAACGGGCGAGAAGCAATTGAATAACAGTCTTGTTAAGAGGCTGGGAACAATATGACGGGGCGCCTCAGCCAGTACCAAGGCGCCCCGTAAGGCGGTTTGGGGAATAAAACTTGCCGCTATCTGGGCAAAGAGAAACTGTATCCCATACCCCGGTGGGAGCGGATTATCCTGGGCTTCTTGGGGTCGTCACCCAGCTTCATACGCAGTCGGCTAACACACATGCGTATGGCTGAATAGCCTAGGAACTCGGACCCCCAGACCTGCTTAGCTAGTACCCGTGGGGGGACTATCCTGCCCTCGTTGCGGATGAGGTAGGAGAGCAGGTTCCACTCGGTGGGCGTGAGATTGGTCTCGTTGCCGTTGACCAGGAGCCTGCGCCCGGCCATGTCCACCACCAGGCCCTGTCCAGTGAAGGTACCCTCCTCGCTCCACCGTTCGGTACCGTGGGTGCGACGGAGGATGGCCCTGACCCGGGCCAGGAGCTCGGTGTGGGAGAAGGGCTTGACGATGTAGTCGTCGGCCCCCATCTCCAGGCCCTTCACCCGGGCCATCTCCTCGCCCCTGGCGGTGACGATGATGACAGGGACATCAGAGAACTTGCGGATCTCCTGGAGGACTGCCAACCCGTCGATGTCAGGCAGGCCCAGGTCCAAGATCACGATGTCAGGCACCTCCGATTCCACTAGCTGAGTGGCCTTGCTGCCACTGCCCGTGGACACCACCGTGGTATCGGGCCACCTGATGGTAAGACAAAGGGTTATGGTCTCTACAACTTCTGGTTTGTCCTCAACTACCAGCGCTTTAATTGTTGCCCGTTCCACCTCTCGCTAGAGCTAGCCAGGGGCAAAGAGAACCCGAAAGTGCTTCCCTTCCCCAGTTCACTCTCCACCCAGATCCTCCCCCCGTGGGCCTCCACCAACTGCCTGCACAGCGCCAGCCCGATCCCCAGCCCGGGGAAACGGTCCCGGTCCTTCTGCACCCTCACATAGGGCTGGAAGAGCCTGGCCTGGTCGTCAGGGGCTATGCCTATGCCATAGTCCCTGACCTTGACAATAAGTGCATTTTCCTTCACCTCGGCGATAATGTCAACTTTTCCAAAACTTGGACTAAACTTTATCGCGTTATGGACCAGATTAGAAACTATCTGCTCCAGGCGCCTGGCGTCAGCCGTCACCTGGGGCAGGTTGGCGGGCAGCTCCAGGTTCAGGGTGATGCCCGCCCGGGCCGCCTCTGGCTGCAGCCGCTGGCTGAGGGCCTGTAACAGCTCCGCCACGTTCACCGGGGTGGCCCGGATGCTCATGTTGCCAGACTGAAAGGCGGCCAGGTCCATGAGGTCGTCTAGGCGAGAGCGCAGGGCCTCCGCACCGGCCAGGATGTTGGTCAGAAGCTTGCCTTCCATACTGTTTTGGTCCAGCTTGAGCATGTCCTGAAGCATCCCCGCCGAGGCCATGATGGAGGAGAGGGGGGCCCGCAGCTCGTGGGCCAGAACGCTGGAGAACTGAAGGACGTGGCGCAGCAGGACTTTGGTCTCCTGGAAGCCCCGGTGGGTTATTTCGAAGGGGGACAGGCTCTCCTCAAAGAAGTCCGAGGCCTTGGTCAACCTGGCATTCTCGTCGGCGGAGAGGGCGACAGGCAGAGCCTTGCCTACGGCCTCTCGGTGGATCTCCACCATCTCCAGCACACCCAGCCCCTCCGCTATAGCTCTCCGGCCGATCTCGTAGGCGCGCTCCAGGGCCACCTCGCCCGCACCAGCCAGGTACTCCTTCAAGCTGTAAGTGTACTGCTCTTTTAACTCTTGGATAGCGCTTGTCACTGTACACCTCCTACGTAGCGTGTAACCAGCACTAGCGCGTCGTCCGTCCCTTTTGCGTAGCGGGACAGAATACGGTCCGCAAGCTCCTGCGGGGGACCAGCCCAGGCCAAGGCCCCGAGAAAATCATCTCGGACACCGTCAGTGAATTGGACCAGGGTGTCTCCAGGGTGCACGGGAATGGTCAGGGGCACCAGCCGGGGCAGGTGAGCGGCACCCACCGTCCCCGCCACCGTGGGCAGATGACCGTAGGGAGCGGATAGGGCCAAGGGCCGGCCCCGGCGGGGAACGACCTCCCTCCAGCCCGGGTCCTGGCGGCCCGCCAAAGGCAGGAGCACACCCCTTACGTTGCCCACGCTCAGCCAGGTCAGGGTCTCCTCCACGGTGCTGAACTGGGCAAGGGCCATAACCGTGGGACGCATTCCCCTAAGGTCGGAGTGGCAGCGGCGGAAGAGGGAGGTGACGGATTCCTCGGCGTGAGCCTCCAGGGTAGAGACGGCGTTTTGGGCGGCCGCGGCGGCGCACTCTCCGTGGCCAAGGCCATCCACCACCGCTGCCAGAACACCTCCGGCGTGGCTCTTTACAGTGTAGCCGTCACCCGACACCCTCTGGCCTACCATGGTCATCATGGATATGCCCCACTCCACTATCACGCTAGCCGCCGCTCCCTTCCGGTGGCAGTAGTCCCTCCCTGGGCCCCAATGGCCGGGTGAATTGGGCCCAGGCCCTATCTCTGCCTGCGCCCCTGCCGCACCTCGCGGGTCTCCTGCGACCTCAGCCATGCCAGGCCCTCCTCCAGGTCTAGCGCTGTGGCCAACCCATCCAGGTGCAAGCCCAATTGCACCATCGCCAAGGCTACCTCAGGCTGAAGGCCCACTATGACAGTACGGGCCCCCAGCAACCTTATCATCTGGCCCATCTCCTGTAGAGTACGAGTGGCGAAAGAGTCTAAGACATCCATAGAGGTGACGTCCAGTACCACCCCGCGGGCACGGGCCCTCCTTGTCTCCTCGCCCAAGGAGTTCCGCAGCTCTAGTAGGTCAGCGTCGCTGAGGGCGGACTGAATAGTGGCGATAAGGTACGGGCCTTGTCGAAGAACAGGAACTTTCACGGGCGCCCCCTACTGGTTAGTGCGTAAGGTCCTCCGCTAGCCTGTAGAGGCCTTGGTCCCAAAGAGTCCTCGGCCTCCTCTACACCCCCTTGAAGGTCCCATGTTAGCCGGACATGGCGCACATGGGCGGCAGTGGTCCCCACGGCCAAAGCTGATTAGGGAGATGTGCCGATGGCAGCGGCCTTGGGCCCCATGGCCTGGAATGCCCTGGTGGTTTGCACCATGGGGGAGCGCACTTCGGCCTTCGCCTGCACTACACCGGTCACGGCAGGACCACGGTGGAGTAGTGGCCTGGCACTGCTGTACCCCTCCATTTCATCCTATCTCCACAAGGTAGGATTCGCCATCCTCGCACCCCTCGGCGCGTTGGTGCGGTGCTTGCCCCAGCCCGGATCCACCCTAGGCGCGCCATGGCCCTTAGGTCCCAGGGGTGCGGGGCTGGCGCCCAGGTCCGATGTCTGGCGAGACTCCACTAGAGGCCCCGGCGGACAGGGACCACCCGGTACCCTAACATGCGCTCTGCTTCCTCAATGCCTCCCTGAAGGTCGCCCACGGTGGTAATAGTGCTCATGTCCACTCCGATGCCCACCAGAGTCTGGGCAACGTCTGGGGAAAGACCCGTCACAATGACCGTCGCCCCCAGGAGCCTAGCGGCCTCGGTGGCCTGAATGAGGTGGTTGGCCACTTCCGAATCCACGTTGTCTACCCCAGTGGTATCTATGACCACCACCCTTGCCCGGCGGTCGCGGATGGCAAAGAGCAGATTTTCCGTCAACTGACGGGCACGCTGAGGGGTCACCATCCCCACGATGGGTATGATAAGGAGGCCCTGGCGAACCTGTAAGACAGGGGTGGACAGCTCGCGGATGGTCTCCTCCTGCTCCTTGGTATATACCTCCGCCACGTAGTTGGCCACACGGTTGCAGGCGGACTCGAACACGTCCAGGGCTTGATGGAGGCGGGTAGGGTCCGAGTGGTACTCCTCCAACAGCCAGCGCACGAAGACGTTGCGCAGTATGATGGCTATCACCAGTATGTTAGATATGCCAACCCCCAGTCGCTGGAGCTGGTGGAAGAGGGCGCGGGCGAAGTGGTAGGCCGAGTCCCAGGTCCCGGCCTCCAGGGCATCCAGGCACCGGTCGTAGATATCCATGGTGGCGGCGGTGACGGTCTCCAGGGCAAGGCCTCGCAGAAGGCCCGCCTGGGTCATCTGCCCCACCCAGGCCCCGTGGATATCGGCCCGGTGTCGCCTCAGCTGCTCCAGCACCCCTCCCAGAGTCACGGCACCTTCGCCATGTACAGACACGTCCAGTCCTTCTGAACGGATGTCCTCCGTTGCCATCTATCTGCTTCCTAGAATGTCCGCCAAACGCCCTAGCCCAATGGCGGGTCCCCTGTGCCTCAGGCCAGTGCTGGCACACGAACAGACTAGCTTGACTTTGCCAAAGGACGGGGCCTCGGGGGCGTGGGGGAAGCTAGTACAGGGTCACCTTTAAGGAAGCCTGTTCACGCGCTCTAAACCCCCTGGGACAGGGCGCAGGACCAGTGAGCGGCACAAAAAATAGGCGTGTACTCCTCATTGCTAACACAGAAGTACCAGGGGATCGGCTAGCACTTAGGCCAGAAGAAGAGCGGTCCCTGAAGCAGGTACCCCCCACTGCTCACCGCCTCCCAAGAGGAGTGTGACTGTTATGTAAAAAATAACACTAACATAAAACATAGTCAACTATTTGTACTGGTTCAGTACATATGAGACAGTCGGGCTATTTTAGGGACCAGTTCTGGGTGGT
>DAOUBE010000070.1:0-2272 GCA_034432835.1 Dehalococcoidia bacterium
CCAGAAGTGTGGCCCCTTCTGCTTCTACTTTTCCACGCCTACTGTCTCATATCTATCTGAACTTTTTCAGCCAAAGCCATCGACCCCACCATCCTAGCTAACGCCATCCTGTACCCCGCAACCTCCAGGCGCGAGACCAGGCTCCTGGCCTCATCTTCCTCAGCCACAAGGGTGAATAGGGTTGGGCCGCTGCCCGTAAGGTGCACCGAGGCTGCTCCCGCCCGGAGAAAGGCACCCCTGTGCTCCTCCAGGAACGGGAAGGCTCGGGAGGCCACGGCCTCGAAGCTGTTCACCAGCCCCTCCTTGAGGAACCGCCCCTCCCTCAAGGCCGCCACCATCCGCCTGGTGGCGGCGCCGCTAGCGTAGTGCTCCTCTTGAAGCAGGGAGTAGAGCAGAGCGGTCTTGGCTCCCGTGGAGGGCTGGGGCGCTAGGAGAAGGACCACCCACAGGGGCGGTGCGGGGGGAAGGGGGGTCACCCGGTCGCCGCGGCCCTCCACCAGGGCCGTCCCCCCCACCAGGAAGTAGGGCACGTCGGAGCCTACGCTGGCGGCCACCTGGGCCAGGTGGGAAGGGGCCAGGTCTAGGCGCCACAACCGGTTCAGCCCCAGGAGCGCGGCCGCGGCGTCGCTGCTGCCGCCACCCAGGCCGCCGGCCACGGGTATGCCCTTCTCCAGGGTGATGCTGGCCCCTGCGCGGCAACCCGTGGCCTGCTGAAGGGCCCGGGCCGCCTTAAAGACCAGGTTACCCTCGCCCTCCAGGCCGGGCTGGGAGCAACGAAGGCTAAGGGAGTCCGACTCCTCCAGGGTGAGGGTATCGAAGAGGCTGATGGCCTGGAAGACGCTGATGATGTCGTGGTAACCGTCGGGGCGGCGGCCCAGCACCTCCAGGGTGAGGTTGATCTTGGCGCAGGCACGGAGCTTCACTGCCCCTCCCCGTACGCGCGGTACAGCCGGCCCCACTCCTCTAGGGCCAGGGTCTCTGGCCGGCGGGATGGGTCAATGCTGGCCCGCTCCAGCAGACTCCGGGCCGCTGCGGGTGGTATGTCCAGGCCGATGCTGAGGGCGTTGCCAAGCTGTTTGCGGGGGGCGCTGAAGCCTGCCCGCACCAGATGGAAAAAGGCATCGGGGTCCTGGACCTCCAAGGCCGGCCTGGGAAGGACGTCGATGCGCACCACGGCGGAGGTCACCTTGGGAGGAGGGCTGAAGGCGCGGGCGGGGACGGTGCAGACCATGCGGGGCCGGCCATAGAACTGGACAGCCACGGAGAGCAGGCTCATGTCGCCCGGCTGGGCCACCATCCTCTGGGCAACCTCCTTCTGCACCATAACGACCATAAGTGTAGGCTTCCAGGCAGCCTCCAGGAAGCGTCGGACTATGGGATTGGCGGCGTAGTAGGGAAGGTTTCCCAGCACCTTGTAGGGCACCCTCTCGCCCAGCAGGGCCTGGGGGTCCGCCTCCCTGGCGTCGGCCACCACCACCTGCAGGCCCGGCGGATGGCCCAGGCGCTGGGGGAGCTGGGCCGCCAGCTCCTGGTCCAGCTCGATAGCCACAACCCTGGCTACCGTGGCTACCAGGCCTTTGGTCAGGGTGCCGCGTCCGGGGCCGACCTCGATAACCACATCCCTGGGGTCCAGGTCCGCCGCTCTCAGGATGCGGTCTCGGACACCCCTGTCCACCAGAAAATGCTGGCCCAGAGCCTTCTTGGGTCTCATATGTGAGGAAGTCCGGGCATGTTCAAAGCTGCTGGCGGCGCGAGGGTATTAGGAGACAGCGGACACTGGGACAATGAATAAGAGGCCGCGCACCCACCTTCGACCCAGACTCCTGGGCTTGGTCCTGAGGGCGACTCCAGTCAGACAATCCCACGGCGCCCGAAGGGTCCCGCTTACCGCTGCTTCCTTCCGGACCTGACGGGGTTCACGGGTCTTCGCCGCGTAGGGCCCGACCTTCTGCACCGCCCCACAGGGCCAGAGGCGCACAAGCCCGGCCTCGGGAGGGGATTCGGCCCCGCTATAGCGGATTGCGGGTACAGGGCACCGCTAGCTCCCCGCCTAGCACGGCCTCTTATTCATGGTAGGGTAATAGCTACAGCGTGTCAACCAAGGGGAGGCCCCGCAAAGGCCGGTCCCTGTCCTTTCTGCCCCAAAGGTACTGGCCCATCGCTTTCGAAGGATGGGTAAAGGGTGTATTCGAGTATTTCAGGTGGGATATTAAGTACTAACGTTCCTGAAAAAGTTCAGATAGATATGAGACAGTAGGCGTGGAAAAGTAGA
>DAOUBE010000071.1:0-26915 GCA_034432835.1 Dehalococcoidia bacterium
ATCTTGCAGACGGGGTCAACGGCCATATCTATCTCTTCTCCCAGTATAGGGTTTCGTGTTCCAGCATACACGTTGTCTCCCGAAAGGGCAATCCTGGCTACTGGGCGCCCCCCAAAAGCCTACTGGCCCGCTCCAGGTCCGCCTGGGTGTTGACGTTGATGAAGGAGCGGAGCTCCGGGTCCCAGGTCCGGAGCTCAGGCTCCTCCACGAACCGCACTCGCAGCATGGGGAGCAGTTCATAAAGGCCAGCCCCCTCTCGCTGGACGGTCTTTTCGATGGCCGGTAAGCAATCCTTGCTGTACACGGTGTGAAGGACCTGGCACATGCCGGAGACCACAGGCACTACGGCGTCGTAGTCCGGCGCCAGAGAGGCCAGGTACAACAGCAGGCCAGGGTTGAGGAAGGGCATGTCGCAGGCAACGGCCCAGGAGTAGGGGGTGCGGGCCTGGGTGAGGCCGGCATGGAGGCCGGCCAAGGGCCCGCGGCCGGGGAAGGTGTCCGTGACCAGCCGTACCTTGCCCCAGAGGGGAGGGAGCTCCCGCCCTGGCGCCGTCACCACCAGCACCTCGTCACAGACCTCCTCCAGTACATCCAAGACTCGCTGGAGCAGGGTCTTGCCGCCCAGAGGCTCCAGGGCCTTGTTCCTGCCCAGGCGGCGGCTCATGCCTCCCGCCAGGGCTATGCCCGTCATCCCAGCCATAGCCAGTCCCTGTGTCGGTCCAGGGGCGGGGTCCACCCCGCCCCCATTTTCTTGTATCGCAGAGTTGCCATGGAGAAGAGGGAAGGGTCCAGGCCTCGCCTTGAGCCAGGACAAAGGGGCGTCCCTCTCTCTGCCCTGGGGAGCAAGGCCTACAGCGCCTTCCAGTAGCGGCGGCCCTGGAGCGTCACCACCTTGCCGATGTTGCGGCCCAGGGGCAGGTGGCCGGCGGCCACGGTCATCCCCTCCTTCTCCAGCCTGTCCAGAATGGCTAGGCGGGTCTGGCGGGCCAGGGGCTTGTCCATGTCGAAGCCTGCACACCAGCCAGGCTCGGTGACCTGGATGGTGCCGTGGAAGACGTCGCCAACAACCATACCCTTCTCGCCCTGGGAAGAGATGAGCACGCTGATGTGGCCTGGGGTGTGGCCGGGCGTGGCCAGCACGGTCAGCTCTGGGGTGATGCTGTAGCCATCGCCCACCAGCTCCATGACCCCCAGCTCCTTCAGGGGCAACACCTTGGTCTTGACCTCCTCGGGGCTCTGGGAGAGGATGTCCGGTCTTGTAAAGTAGTCCCAGTCCCCTTTGGGTAGGTAGTATCTGGCCCTGGGGAAGGTAGCCCTGGGGCGCTCCCCCTGGTAAGTCAAGGTCCAGCCGGTGTGGTCCGAGTGGAAGTGGGTGATCACCACCCCTTTCACGTCCTCGGGGCGGATGCCGGCGCCCTGGAGTCTCTCCATAAGCTGGCCCCTGGCCCCGTTTATCCATCCGTGGGGCCCGGGGCCAAGGCCCGTGTCCACCAGTACGATGCCGCTGGGGCAGCGCAGGGCGAAAAACCCGAAGTTGGTGCGGAAGTTGCCGTTTTCATCCAGATGCTCTTTCTTGTATGGCTCCCAGGCGGACAGGGGGACGTCGGGGTAGAACTGGTTGGGTTTGAAGGGTGGTGGGGCCACATCCACAAAAGCCAGTATTTCTACTTTTCCAACCTTGGCACGCTCGGCCATGGACCACCTCCTGAGAAGACAGTCTCGGCCAAAGTCAGTGTAGAAACACGGTTCACAATGCGGCAAGCACCCAGCCGCTACAGAGCTATCCTAAAACAGGGGCCAGGGTAGGGTCAACGCTGCTCCCCGGGGGTGCTGTCTTGGGCCTCCTGGCGCATGCGCCAGTACTGGGAAGCAAACTCGGCGCCTAAAATGAGGATCAGGGCCGAGATGTAGGCCCACACCATCAGGACGATGACGGAGGCCAAGGAGCCGTAAACCTGCTGGTAGTTGGCGAAGCTGTTCAGGTAGAGGACAAAGAGGGCCTTGGCAACCTCGAAGAGGGCGGCGGCCAGAACGGCGCCTGGCCAGACCTGGCGCCACCGGGTCTGGGTGTTGGGCAGGTACTTGTATATGACCAGAAAGACGGCCAGAGTGGACAGAAAGGCCAGGAGCCAGGTGCCCACCAGGACGGCGGCGTTTCGCAGGAAACTCAGGCCGCTGAGGAAGGGGATGTCCAGGCTGGCCACCACCTGGACCAGGGTGGTGCCGGCCATGGACAGGATGAACAGGAGGCCGGAGCCCAGGGCCATGGATAGCTGCCGGGCCTTGGCAATGTAGAAGGGGCGATCGTAGGGGATGTCCCAGGCGCGGTTGAGGGCACGTCCCACGGCACCGAACAGGGCGCTGCCTGACCAGAACAGGCCAAGGACGCTGAGCAGCCCCAGGGCGCCCCGGACGCGGATGATGTTCTGCACGTTTCTCTCCACAAAGTCGGTGGAGGCTGGCAAGTAGGTCCGGACAAACTCAAACAGCCGCTCCTGCAGCCGCTCCGAGTCCAGGAACAGGCCCATGATGGCGATGAGGCCCAGGATGAGGGGGAAAAGGGAGAGGACGGCGTAGTAGGCGACGCCAGCGGCCATGTGGGAGGCGTCGTGGGCGCCCATGCCCCTGGCGGTGCGCACCGAGAGTTGGATAGCCGGGACCTGGGCCAGGCGCGCCACCACACGCTTCTGCCTCTCCCTGATGTCGCGTATGGTGGCCTCGATCTGGGCGCTCACACGCATGGTCCTCCAACCCCGGCCTTGGGTGTCCCTTCCATTAACTCAAAGGGGGTGGCCCTATATGGAAGTCCACTCCCCTTTTACGTACCCAAGTATATCACTTCACCCGGAGGCCAAGGACGGTACGGCGCCGGGACGTTCCACCCGTCTCCAAGGGGTGGGGGCCGGGGACCCGGCGGCCGGCCTGGTGGAGTATAATGGGGCCACATGACAGAAAACTTCTCCCTCATCCGGGACTTCGCCATCATAATGGCGGTGGCTGGGGCGGCCCTGGTGCTTTTCCGGCGGCTGGGCCAGCCGGCCATCCTGGGGTACCTGCTGGCGGGTCTGGTGGTGGGACCGTACACGCTGCCCAATCCGCCGGTCCAGGACGCCGATACAGTCCGCTCCCTGGCAGACCTGGGGCTGGTGCTCCTCCTCTTCGCCGTGGGGCTGGAGTTCGGGTGGGAGCGCATCCGCCGCATAGGGCTCCGGGTAGTCCTCATAGCCGCCGTGGAGATGAGCTTCATGATCGCCCTGGAGTACCAGGTGGGCCTGCTCCTGGGCTGGAGCGCCACGGAGGCCTTCTTCCTGGGGGCGGCCATGGCCATCAGCAGCTCCGCCGTGCTGGTGAAGGTGCTGCGGGACACAGGTAAGCTCTACGAGACCAGCGGCCGGCTGATCGTGGGCGTACTGGTGGTGGAGGACTTCGCCGCGGTGGTCCTCCTCAGCGTGCTGTCGGGCATCGCCACCTCGGGGACGGCCAGTGCCAGGGACGTGGGGCTGCTGCTGGGCAAGCTGGGCATATTTGCCATGTCGGCCCTGATCCTGGGGACCCTGCTGGCCCCCAGGCTTATCCGGCTGGTGGCCCGTTTCCGCTCCCAGGAGACGCTGCTGGTGACCAGCTTGGCCCTGTGCTTTGGCCTGGCCCTGGTGGCGGAGCAATTGGGGATATCGGCAGCGGCGGGGGCGTTCCTCATCGGCACGGTGTTGGGCGACACGGAGCAGTCGGAGGAGATCAATCACATCATGGCGCCGGTGCGGGACATGTTCGCCGCCCTCTTCTTCGTATCCATAGGCATGCTGGTGGACCTGTCCCTGGTGCGCCAGTTCGTTGTACCCGCCCTCATAGTGTCGGCGGTCTTCATGCTGGGGAAGATAGTGGCCAACACGGCGGCCACCTTTGTGGTGGGGAACGGGGAGCGGGACTCCCTTCGGGTGGGCATGGGCATGCCTCAGATAGGGGAGTTCTCCCTGGCCATGGTGAAGGTGGGCCGGGACCACGGTGCGGTGGGGGGCTTCCTCTATCCCGTCGTAACGGTGACCACGGCCATCACAGCCCTGCTGTACCCTTTTGTTTTCCGCTCCACGGAGGCCACCGCAGGGTTCCTCCAAAGGACCTCCCCCAGGATAGTGAAGCAGTACGTGGCCAACCTTTCCGTCTGGCTGACAACGCTGCGCAGTGCCTTCAACTTCACGGGCGAAGCTACCGCCAGGGTTAGGGGCTCCGTGGTGGCCATCGTGGTAAACCTGGGCATCATTCTGGTGCTCATAGCGGTGGCCACGGCGGTACAGAGGTTCACTGAGGACCTGCTGGCCCTGGTCCCGGTGAGAGAGGAGACCCTGGGCCTGCTAATAGCTGGTACGCTCATCGCCCTTTGCGTGCCGTCGGTGATAGTGATATGGAGGTCCTTGCGGACCCTCACCGACGCCCTGTCCCGGTACATCCTCCAGCGCCTGACGCCCTCCTCCAGGCAGTGGGAGGCGGGGAACCTGCGGGCGGTGCTCCGGGACACCATGTTCATGGCCATAGTGGCCCTGGTGGGGGTGTGGAGCCTGCCCTTTGTGCTCCAGTCGCTGATGCTGGGGTACCCCATGGCCCCCGTTCCCGTGGTGCTGGTGGCGCTAATGGTGCTGCTGATGGTCCGGGCCGCCTTTAAAATCCACCGGGTCCTGGAGGACACGTTCAGCCGCACCTTTCTTGGACAGGACAAGGTGAAAGCCCGAAAAGAGCGGGAGGAGTGAGAGGCACGGGGCTTATTTTTCCCCTGGGGATACGGACTCCCGCCTGCTATTGCTAAGCAGCACTTTGAGAAGCTCTCGGACGGCCACATCCCTGCGCTCTATGCGGCGGAGGGGGAGGTCGTGGTTCACTTGGTACTGGTTGACCCGGCCACGGCGAGTGCGCGTGATGTAGCCCTCGGCCTCCAGGTCGGATATGATACGGTGGACAGAGCGCTCGGTGATGCCCAGCTCAGCGGCGATCTCTCGGGCGGTGATCTGCCCGTGTTCGGCGATGAGGGCCAGTACAGCTCCGTGATTCGTAATAAATGTCCAGTTTGGCATGGCAACCCCCCTTTAACCTATTGACAAGTGGGCATGCTGTGATGTATTTTTCACGACACGATTGTCATGGGATGGCTGTCCAGCCGCTGTTTCCGAGACCAATCTACCATGACAGGAACAAAAGAGCAAATATCCGTCTTAAGAATGCAGTGGTAGGAGGACTGGCTCATGGGGTGGCTGTTCCGGAAACGACAAGGGCCCAAGGCGCTCCCCGTCCAAGTACGAAAGGTCCTCCAGTCCCGCTTCTCTATGGACCCTCGGGTCATGGATAAGCTCAGGTTTGTGGAGAAGTCTGAGGAGCTGGCAGGAAAGCAGGTCCGCTACTTCCGCATCTACGACCCTGACCTGGTGGCTCTGGCCCAAAGGCCGGTGCTGACCTACGAAGACCTGGACACCCTGCGGGAGGCCTTGTGCTTCCAGGGCCGTGTGGCGGAGGACGGCTCTGTGTACCTGGCCGACAGGCGCCCTCCCAGGCGCTCCAGGCCCGTAGCCGCGACGTCGCGTACGGCCTGAGCCCAATGGGGGTGGCGGCGGCGGTTCCAGGGCCTGCCACCAGGAAAGAGGCTCCAAAATCACCGATGCAGGTACTACGAACCTGGTGAGGTGGGGTGGTACAATACCAGTTTGAGAGGTCTGGGAAGGCCTGTACCAACCCTCGAGACCCAGGCATGGAAGAGCCAAAGCCCAGGTCTGTCTGAGCGGCGCCAGCCGCGGTGGCTGAGCAAGGTTGCACCAGCGGGGAGGCCCACCCAGGGCCTCCCCTACGATTTTTGGAAGACCACTCATATCCCAAGCTCCAAGGGGGCATCATGCCTACGAAGGAAGAGATCGAGAAGCTGGCGTACTACTTGTGGGAACAGGAGGGACGCCCTGCCGGCCGGGATGTGGCCAACTACTACGAGGCTGAACGAATCCTACGGGAGCGAGAGCAGCAGGCCGCCTCTCAGGCCGCACCCTCTGGCAACGCCAGGCGAAGGCCCTCCACGGGGAGCCGGCGGCGCAAGGCGTGAGGCCGAGGGTACACCTGGCCCATTTCAGTTGGATGGCAGGCAGCCATCGCCCTGGCCGGGCTTGCCCGACACCGGCCTTGGGTGGGTGCGGGTGGTGAGCCGTTGCCTTCCTCTAGGCTCCACTACAGCAGCGCCACCTCAAAGGCCCAGCTCCCTCCAGGCGCTGGCCGGCGAGGGTAGCACCTGTGTGCTAATATATAAACACGGGTCCTAAGTTCACTGGCCTGGGGGAGACGCCGAGCCTGGAAGCTCCCCGTCCTGCCGGTGGCAGCGTGGGAGAGGGAGGGGGATGCAGGACAACCTGCTCCGCGGCGCAACGCCTAGGGTGGTTACCACCAACCCCGATTACCCATTCGAGGGAAGGGTCTTTGTCTGGCAGCGCGCCCGCTGGTACCAGCGGGTGTAGGTGAAGGATACGGGGCCCATCGCCTTCACGCCGGTGGCGGAATCAGAGGAGGAGCGGTGCCAGTGGCTCTCCCAGTCCGAGTCCGGCGAGCTTTCAGAGCTGGATGACGGCTTCGCCCAACACGTGAGGGGAGAGTTCCTGGACCAGATGCCCCTTTACCCGGGGGGGGCGGAGCTGTCCCACCAGCCTCCGGGGAAGGACCAGGGGCTGGTGCCTGGGGTGGGCCTTGGGTGAGGATGGGCCCGCCCGCTCCCGGACCGCGGGTCCACGCCGCGGCCCGTGGAAGTCGGCCGATACTGCTCTACATAAGTCTTGCTAACCCCTGCGGAATCTGGTGCAATGGGATTGCGGGGCCGGCTGTGGCCCAGGTGCATCCAGGCTACTGACCTGTGTGACTTTTTGCCTGTAGAGGTGCGTGGGGTGTCTAGCGAAGAAGCTAGAAGGCGCGTGGTTATCGAGGGCGTGAAGCCCGAGATCGACGGTGGGCGCTTCCCCATCAAGCGGGTGGTGGGAGAGCCGGTGGTGGTGGAAGCCGATATCTTTGCCGATGGCCACGATACCCTATCCGCCGTGTTGCTCTACCGCAAGGAGGGAGAGGAGGGGTGGCACGAGGTGCCCATGGAGCCGCTGGTCAACGACCGCTGGCGCGGGGAGTTCAAGGTCACAGAGCTGGGCCGGTACAGGTACACCCTGGAGGCCTGGGTGGACCGGTTCAAGAGCTGGCGGGCGGCCCTTCTGAAGAAGGTTCAGGCCGCCCAGGACGTGACCGTGGACCTAATGGTAGGCGCCAGGCTGGTGGCGGCGGCCAGCCGGCGGGCGGTGGGGGCTCACGCCACCCAGCTCCAGCGCTGGGCCACGGCCCTCGACGGCGACGGTGGCCTGGACGGTAAGCTCCGACTGGCCCTGGACGAAGAGCTAGCCCACCTGGTCACCCTGTACCCGGACCGTCGCTGGGCCACGCGGTACGGCCGGGAGCTGATGGTGCTGGTGGACCGGGAGAAGGCTCGCTTCAGCGCCTGGTACGAGATGTTTCCCCGCTCCTGCTCCCCAGAGCCAGGCCGCCACGGCACCCTCAAGGACTGTGAGGCCCGCCTGCCCTACGTGGCCCACATGGGGTTCGACGTTCTGTACCTTCCACCTATTCATCCCATAGGCCACACCCACCGCAAGGGCAAGAACAACACGCCGGTGGCGGCACCGGGGGACGTGGGAAGCCCCTGGGCCATAGGCTCGGAAGAGGGAGGGTACAAGTCGGTCCACCCTCAGCTAGGCACGCTGGAGGACTTTCGTCGCCTGGTGGCCCGGGCCAGAGACCTGGGGATAGAGGTGGCCATGGACATCGCCTTCCAGTGCTCGCCGGACCACCCCTACGTGAAGGAGCACCCCCAGTGGTTCCAGTGGCGCCCCGACGGCACCGTGCAGTACGCCGAGAACCCCCCCAAGAAGTACGAGGACATCTACCCCTTTGACTTCGAGACCGAGGACTGGCGGGCCTTGTGGGAGGAGCTAAAGAGTGTCTTTCTCTTCTGGATAGAGCAGGGGGTGCGTATCTTCCGCGTGGACAACCCTCACACCAAGCCCTTCGCCTTCTGGGAGTGGCTGATAGGGGAGCTTCAGCGGGACTATCCAGACGTGATACTTCTCTCCGAGGCCTTCACCCGCCCCAAGGTGATGTACCGGCTGGCCAAGCTGGGCTTCAACCAGTCCTACACCTACTTCGCATGGCGTAACACCAAGTGGGAGCTTACCCAGTACTTCACCGAGCTCACCCAGACGGAGGTCCGGGAGTTCTTCCGGCCCAACCTGTGGCCCAACACGCCAGACATCCTCACAGAGTACCTCCAGACGGGCGGGCGGCCCGCCTTCATGGTGCGGCTGGTACTGGCGGCCACCCTGGGGGCCAGTTACGGCATCTACGGCCCGGCCTTCGAGCTCATGGAGAGCCGCCCCAGGGAGCCGGGCAGCGAGGAGTACCTCAACTCCGAGAAGTACGAGCTGAAGTACTGGGATATCGGGAGGCAGGACAGCCTGAAGGACTTCATCGCCAGGGTGAACCGCATACGGCGGGAGAACCCGGCCTTGCACAGAGACTGGAGCTTGCGCTTTCACTCCGTGGACAACGACCAGTTGATTTGCTACAGTAAGGCTACCGATGACCTGTCTAACGTTGTCCTAGTGGTGGTTAACCTTGACCCCCATCACACTCACTCGGGCTGGGTGGAGCTACCCCTGCAGGCCCTGGGGCTGGACACGCAGCAGGCCTATCAGGTGCACGACCTTCTCACCGATGCTCGCTACCTCTGGCAAGGGCCGCGCAACTATGTGGAGTTGAACCCTCACATTGTCCCGGCCCACATCTTTCGCATAAGGCGCCGGGTACGGACGGAGGGTGACTTTGACTATTACGTATGAGGACCAGCACAGTCTAGATGCGTCAGCGCAGCGACGGCTTTGAGCTAGAGGACGAGCCCCTCTGGTATAAAGACGCCATCATCTACGAGGTGCACCCCCGTGCCTTCTACGACAGCGATGGCGACGGCATAGGGGACTTCCAGGGCCTTACGGAGAAGCTGGACTACCTCAAGGACCTGGGGGTTACCGCCGTCTGGCTTCTCCCCTTCTACCCCTCGCCCCTCCGGGACGACGGCTACGACATCTCGGACTACACCAACGTGCACCCGGCCTACGGCACTTTGCGGGACTTCAACACCTTTCTGCGGGAGGCCCACCGCCGGGGCCTGCGGGTCATCACCGAGCTGGTGCTGAACCACACCTCGGACCAGCACCCGTGGTTCCAGCGGGCCCGTAGGGCCAACCCCGGCACGGCCTGGCGGGACTTCTACGTCTGGAGCGATACCCCGGAGAGGTACCGCGAGGCCAGGATCATTTTCAAGGACTTCGAGGCCTCCAACTGGGACTGGGACCCCGTGGCCCGGGCCTACTACTGGCACCGCTTCTACCGCCACCAGCCCGACCTGAACTACGACAGCCCCCACGTCCGGCGGGCCATGTTCCGGGTCATGGATTTCTGGCTGAAGCTAGGCGTGGACGGTATGCGCCTGGACGCCGTGCCCTACCTGTACGAGCGGGAGGGGACCAACTGCGAGAACCTGTACGAGACCCACCTGTTTCTCAAGGAGCTGCGAGAGCACATAGACCAGAATTTCAGGAACCGGATGCTCCTGGCCGAGGCCAACCAGTGGCCGGAGGACGCCGTGGCCTACTTCGGTGAGGGGGACGAGTGCCACATGGCCTTCCACTTCCCCGTCATGCCCCGGCTGTTCATGGCCATTCGCATGGAGGACCGGTTCCCGGTGGTGGAGATCCTCCAGCAGACGCCCGCTATACCCGATACGTGCCAGTGGGCACTCTTCCTGCGCAATCACGACGAGCTGACCCTGGAGATGGTTACCGACGAAGAGCGGGACTACATGTACCGCACCTACGCCCACGACCCTCACATGCGCATCAACCTGGGCATCCGCCGTCGGCTGGCGCCCCTCCTGGGCAACGACCGGCGGAAGATCGAGCTGATGAACGGCCTGCTCTTCTCCCTCCCGGGCACGCCCGTGGTGTACTACGGCGACGAGATAGGCATGGGGGACAACTTCTTCCTGGGCGACCGCAACGGCGTCCGCACCCCCATGCAGTGGAGCGCCAACCGCAACGCCGGGTTCTCCAAGGCCAACCCTCAGAGGCTCTACCTACCTGTCATCATAGACCCGGAGTACCACTACGAAGCCCTGAACGTGGAGAACGAGCAGAACAACCCCAACTCCCTGCTGTGGTGGATGAAGCGCATCATCGCCCTGAGGAAGCGGTACAAGGCCTTTGGCCGGGGAACCCTGGAGTTCCTGTACCCGGAGAACCACAAGGTGCTGGCCTTCCTGCGCCGCTACCAGGACGAGCGCATCCTTGTGGTGGCCAACCTCTCGCGCTTCTCTGAGTACGTCATGCTGGACCTTTCGGCCTTTAAGGGCATGGTGCCGGTGGAGCTGTTCGGGGGCAGGAGGTTCCCCCCCATAGGGGACCTGCCCTACCTGCTCACCCTGGGGCCCTACGCCTTCTACTGGTTCTCCCTGGAGCCTCTGCTCGCCGAGACAGGGGCACCCCAGGTCTCCCCGGCCCAGGATATGGTACCTGTCATCACCGTCAAGGGCGACTGGGAGGACCTGTTCAGCAGGGAGCTGCGGGACGTCCTGGGGAGCGTTCTGCTGCGCTACATCCGGGGGCGGCGCTGGTTCGGGGGCAAGGCCAGGCCCCTCCAGTCCGCCGAGCTTCAGGAGGCCATCGCCGTGCCCATGGACTCCACAGCGGCCTACCTGGCCTTGGTCAAGGTGGAGTACGCCGAGGGCGAGCCCGAGACCTACCTGATGCCCCTGGCCTTCGCCGCCGGTGAGAAGGCAGTCCAGGTGGCCGAGAGCCACCCCCAGGCCGTGGTGGTCCGGCTGCGATGGGCCGTGGGCCACGAGCCCAGCGAAGGGGTCCTGTACGACGCCCTGGTGGACAAGGAGTTCGCCAACACGCTGCTGGAGGCCATAGTGCGCCACCGCCACTTCAAGGGGACCTTGGGAGAGGTGGTGGCCTCGCCCACCAAGGCGCTGCGCTCCATATTCCGAGCCAGGGAGGGTCCCCTGGAGCCCACGGTCATGAGGGTGGAGCAGAGCAACACCTCCATCGCCTACGGCAACAGGCTGATACTGAAGCTGTTCCGCCGCCCAGACACGGGGGTGAACCCGGACTTGGAGATTGGCCACTTCCTCACGGAGAAGGTGGCCTTCCCCCACATACCTCCCGTGGGCGGCTTGTTGGAATACCGGCGCAAAGAGTCGGAGCCTAGGACCCTGGCCATTCTCCAGGCTTACGTGCCAAACGAGGGCGACGCCTGGCGCTACACCCTGGACGACCTGGGGCGCTACTTCGAGGGGGTGCTGGCTCACCCCGAGGCGGAGGCCCCGGCCTTCCCCCAGAAGCACTGGCTGGCCCTGGTGCAGGAGGAGATACCCACCCTGGCCCGGGAGCTCATCGGCCCCTACCTGGAGTCGGCCCGGCTGCTGGGTCAGCGCACCGGCGAGCTGCACCTGGCCCTGTCCTCGGCCCCCGAGGACCCGGCCTTCGCCCCTGAACCCTTCTCGGACCTGACCCGGCGTGCACTGTACCATGGCATGATCGCTCAGACGGACTCCACCTTCCAGTTCCTGCGGCAAAGGGTGGGTAAGCTGTCGGGGCCCCTGCGGGAGCAGATGGAGAAGCTACTGGCCCTGGAGGCCCAGGTGCGGGCTCGTTTCCGCACCATCCGTGACCAGAAGGTATCGGGGATGCGTATCCGGGTGCACGGGGACTACCACCTGGGCCAGGTACTGTACGCCGGCAAGGACTTTGTGATCATAGATTTCGAGGGGGAGCCGGCCCGCCCCCTGAGCGAGCGGCGCATCAAGCGCTCGCCCACCCGGGACGTGGCCAGCATGCTGCGCTCCTTCCACTACGCCGCCTACGCAGCCCTCTTTGGCCAGGTGCCTGGGGTGCTGCCCCAGGACTTCTCCGTGCTGGAGCCCTGGGCCCGCTTCTGGTACCACTGGGTCAGCGTCGCCTTCCTCAAGGGCTACCTGGCGGCGGTGGACCAGTCGCCCATCCTGCCCAAGAGCGTGAGCGAGCTCCAGACGCTGCTGGAGGCCAACCTGCTGGAGAAGGCGCTATACGAGCTGAGCTACGAGCTGAACAACCGGCCCGACTGGGTACGGATACCACTGGAGGGTATCCTGCAGTTGCTACAGAACCCGGGGTGAGCCTGTGGCCCGTGCTCAGACCTCCCTTCTCCACCAGCTAGCCCGCCTGTACGGAGTCCAGACCTCCTACTACGACGTCACCCACCGCCGCCAGCAGGCCTCTCCTCAGGGGCTGCTGCTGGCCCTGAAGGCCCTGGGTGCCCCCGTGGAGGGCCTGGCAGACGTGCCCGCTGCCCTGGAGGAGCGCCGGCGGGCCCTTGGGGAAGGGCGGGTGGAGCCTGTCCTGGTGGCCTGGGAGGGTGCTCCCCTTCAAATTGACGTGCCCTTACCTGCCAGCCAAGAACGGGGGAGCGTGTTGTGCCACCTGACCCTGGAGGGTGGCGACGCCCGCACCTGGGTATTCCCTTTGGGCTCGCTGCCCGTGGTGGGCCAGGGGGAGGGTGGCTACCTCCGCCGCCGGCTGACCATCCCTGGCCCGGTGCCCCTGGGGTACCACCGGCTACGGCTGGAGTCCGGGGGGAGGGAGTGGGACTCCACCATCATCTCGGCGCCGGTGCGGGCCTACGATAACGGGCCAAGAAGGCAGTGGGGCGTCTTCCTGCCCCTGTACGCCCTCAGGACAAGCCGGGACTGGGGCGCCGGTGATCTGTCCGACCTGCAGGCCCTAGCGGAGTGGACCCAACGGTGGGGCGGCAGCGTGGTGGCCACCCTGCCCCTGTGGCCGCCTTCCTGGGGGAGCCCTACGAGCCCAGCCCCTACTCCCCGGCCAGCCGCCTCTTCTGGAACGAGTTCTACCTAGACCTGGAAGGTGTCCCCGAGTTCCACCGCTGCCCCCAGGCCCAGGACCTGGCCTCTTCGGACGCGGTGGCACGGGAGGTGCGGGAGCTGCGCGCCAGCCGCGTGGTGGACTACCGCCGATTGATGGCCCTCAAGCGCCGCGTGTTGGAGGCCATGGCCCGTTGCCTGTTCTCGCAGGGTGGGCCCAGGCTGGAGGAGCTGCGGCGCTTCCTTAGGGAGCATCCCCAGGTGGAGGACTACGCCCGTTTCCGGGCGGTGGGGGAAGGCCTGGCCGCTCCCTGGACCCGCTGGCCTCAGCGGCTCAGGGAGGGGCGCATAGGGCAGGGAGACTATGACGAGGAGACGGCGCAACTGCACCTCTACGCCCAGTGGCAGGCCCACCAGCAGGTAGAGAGGCTGGCCGGGAAGGCCCGGGGGGCGGGCCACGGCCTCTACCTGGACCTCCCTTTGGGCGTCCATCCCGAAAGCTACGATGTCTGGCGGGAGCGGGGGGCCTTTGTGCAGGGGGTGTCGGCGGGGGCGCCCCCCGACAGCTTCTTCACCAAGGGCCAGGACTGGGGCTTCCCTCCCCTGCACCCCGAAGGCCTCAGGAGGCAGGGCTATCGCTACTTCGTCGCCTACCTTCGGCACCACCTGAGGCACGCCGGCCTGCTGCGCATCGACCACGTCATGGGGTTCCACCGCCTGTTCTGGGTGCCCCAGGGCCTGGAGCCCGCCCAGGGGGTGTACGTTCGCTACCAGCCGGAGGAGTTCTACGCCATCCTGAGCCTGGAGTCCCACCGGCACAGGGCCGTGGTGGTGGGAGAGGACCTGGGGACGGTGCCAGGGTACGTGCGGGAGGCCATGGGCCAGCACAACGTGCAGCGTATGTACGTGGTGCAGTACGAGGTAGTGCCCGACAGTGCGCGGGTGCTGCGCCCCGTGCCGCCCAGCTCCATCGCCAGCCTGAACACCCACGATATGCCTACCTTCGCCGCCTTCTGGCAGGGTCTGGATATCCAGGACCGAGAGGCCCTGGGACTGCTGGACCGGGCCGGGGTGGCGCGAGAGAGGAAGGCCCGCCAGGCTGTCGGGAGGGCGCTGGCGGACTACCTCAGGACCCTGGGGTGGCTAAAGGGCAGCGCGGGGGACACCCAGGCGGTGCTCAGGGCCTGCCTCTACTTTCTGGCGGCCAGCCGGGCGCGTCTGGTCCTGGTGAACCTGGAGGACCTGTGGCTGGAGACGGAGCCTCAGAACACGCCAGGCACCCTGACGGAGCGGGTCAACTGGCGGCGCAAGGCCCGCTACACCCTGGAGGAGTTTTCCAAGATGCCCCAGGTGGTGGAGGTGCTTCAGGAGATAGACCGCATCCGCCGGCGGGCCAGCCCTTGAGGGCTGCCAGCGGCGGAATCCTCTCCAGTCACAGGGTGTGCCCCTTCAAGAGAGCCCCAGCAGGGTGGTACATTGGGTGAAGTAGCAGGCTTGGATGATGGTGGTATAGGGATATGACGCAGAGAAGCCGAGACAGGCAGGCAGAGGCGCCGGGACAGGGGGCCGACCACGGGCCTGTCTGGTACCATGCCAGCCCCCTTACCGGCGACGATATCTACCTGTTCAACGAGGGGTCCCACTTCCGCCTGTACGAGAAGCTGGGCGCCCACACTATGACCGTGGACGGGGTGGAGGGTACCCACTTCGCCGTGTGGGCACCCAACGCCAACAGCGTCTGCGTCATGGGGGAGTTCAATGGCTGGAGCAAGGGCAGCCACCCCCTGCGGCCTGTGGGGCAGTCGGGCATATGGCAGGGGTTCATCCCTGGCGTGAAAAAGGGCTGCGTGTACAAGTACCACATCTCCTCCCAGTTCCACGGCTACCGCGTGGACAAGGCCGACCCCTTTGCCTTCCACGCCGAGGTGCCCCCTAGGACGGCCTCGGTGGTGTGGGAGCTGGACTACTCCTGGGGTGACCAGGAGTGGATGGAGTACAGGAAGGAGAGGAACGCCCTGGGTAGCCCTATAGCCATCTACGAGGTACACCTGGGGTCCTGGGCTAGGGTGCCCGAGGAGGGGAACCGTTGCCTAACCTACCGGGAGCTGGCCCCCAAACTGGCCGAGTACGTCAAGCGCATGGGCTTTACCCACGTGGAGTTTCTGCCGGTCATGGAGCACCCCTTCTACGGCTCCTGGGGCTACCAGACCACCGGCTACTTTGCTCCTACCAGCCGCTACGGCACGCCCCAGGACTTCATGTACCTGGTGGACTACCTACACCAGAACGGCATCGGCGTGTTTTTGGACTGGGTGCCCTCCCACTTCCCCACCGATGAGCACGGCCTGGGCTACTTCGACGGCACCCACCTGTACGAGCACTCGGACCCACGCAAAGGGCTTCACCCCGACTGGAACAGCCTTATCTTCAACTACGGCCGCAACGAGGTGCGCAGCTTTCTCATCAGCAGCGCCCTTTTCTGGCTGGACAAGTACCATGTGGACGGGCTGAGGGTGGACGCCGTGGCCTCCATGCTGTACCTGGACTACTCCCGGAAGCAGGGCGAGTGGATTCCCAACCAGTACGGGGGCCGGGAAAACCTGGAGGCCATAAGCTTTCTCCGAAGGCTCAACGAGGAGGTGTACAAGGCCTATCCGGACGTCCAGACGGTGGCGGAAGAGTCCACGGCCTGGCCCATGGTGTCTCGCCCCACTTACGTCGGGGGCCTGGGGTTCGGCTTCAAGTGGGACATGGGGTGGATGCACGATACCTTGGTGTACATAACCAAAGACCCAGTCCACAGGAAGTACCACCAGAACGAGCTGACCTTCCGCATGATCTACGCCTTCAGCGAAAACTTTATCCTTCCCCTGTCCCACGACGAGGTGGTCCACGGCAAGGGCTCGCTGCTGTCCAAGATGCCCGGCGACGACTGGCAGAAATTCGCCAACCTGCGCCTGCTTCTGGGGTACATGTACGCCCAGCCGGGGAAGAAGCTGCTGTTCATGGGGGGCGAATTCGGCCAGTGGCGGGAGTGGAAGCACGATGAGAGCCTGGACTGGCACCTAATCCAGTACGACCGCCACGCCCAGGTCCAGCGGTGGGTGGCGGACCTCAACGCCTTTTACAAGTGGGAGCCGGCCATGCACGAGTTGGACTGCGATCCTGCAGGCTTCCAGTGGATCGACGCCTCGGATTACCAGAGCAGCGTCCTGAGCTTCATTCGCAAGGGTAAGTCCAACGACCATCTGGTGCTGGCGGTGTGTAACTTCACGCCGGTGCCTCGGTATAACTACCTGGTGGGTGTGCCCAGGGGCGGCTTCTGGCAGGAGCGGCTGAACAGCGATGCCAAGGAGTACGGCGGCAGCGGGCATGGCAACTTCGGGGGGGTGGAGGCGGTGCCCGTCCCCATGCACGGCCGGCCCTGGTCCCTCAATCTGACCCTGCCGCCCCTGGCCGTGGTGCTCCTGGTCAGCCAGGGCCAGCAGGCCCAAGAACCCTCATAACCCCCCTGACGTACTCCGGTTCACCGGACGTGCAAGTTTACGTTGGTGGGAGTGGTCCCCCGTCATGCTGAGTCCAGCCAAAGCATTCCCCTGTCATGCTGAGTCCGCCCCAGGCGGACGAAAAGTCTGGGGAGGGGTGCCAGGATGGGGCTAATACCTGGCCCGTGTACTAGGTGGCCACAAGGGGCGTTCAGGCGGCCATGGGTGGGGAGAGAGAACCCAGAGGAACTCGCGCCCATGGGGTAGGTTAGGGAGAAACAGAGCACGTGCGGGAGCACCGGCAGCGGCGGGAGGCCAGCCTGAGGAGCGTTTCCCTCCCTATCCCGGAGGCCGGGATTTATGGCAAGGGGACCATGGACCACACCTTTCTGCTGGGCCCCCTTTATCCTAAAGAAGAAAACCTGTGCCCTCTCACCTTCAGGGCCTCTTTTGAGGTACAGAGCGGCGGATTATTGAAGACAACTCGTAAAGGTGCCACCTCCTTCGATATCACCCTTCCCGTACAATAGAGGAAAGGCA
This sequence comes from Dehalococcoidia bacterium, assembly GCA_034432835.1. GTDB lineage: Bacteria > Chloroflexota > Dehalococcoidia > Lucifugimonadales > DAOUBE01 > DAOUBE01. The sequence continues at coordinate 16,996 of DAOUBE010000071.1, forward strand.
GTACGGTTGGCCGCGAGTCTGCGGGTATGGGGGACTGTGGTGGTCGTACCTGAGGGCCTGGGCGCCACATATCTGGGAAACGGTCGCACTCGGTTCGTGGTGTGGGCCCCCGCCGCCCGGCAGGTGGAGGTGGTGGTCCGGGCCCCCCAAGGTGTGGTGGCGCCTCTGGAGCGCCAGGACCGGGGCTACCACCAGGCCACCGTGGACGGAGTGGAGTCCGGCGCCCTGTACTACTACAGGCTGGACGGTGACAAACAGCGGCCGGACCCAGCCTCGCGGCACCAGCCCCAGGGCGTTCACGGCCCCTCCTGCGTGGTGGACCCAGCCTTCTCATGGGAGGACCAAGGGTGGAGGGGGCCACCCCTGGAACGCTACGTGCTGTACGAGCTCCATGTGGGCACCTTCACGCCGGAGGGCACCTTCCAGGCCGTAATCCGATACCTGGACTACCTGAGGGAGCTGGGGGTTACGGCGGTGGAGATTATGCCCGTGGCTCAGTTTCCGGGCAGTCGCAACTGGGGCTACGACGGCGTCTATCCCTTCGCCGTCCAGGACTCCTACGGTGGCCCTCAGGGGCTGAAGCGCCTGGTCAACGCCTGCCACCAGGTGGGCCTGGCGGTGGTGCTGGACGTGGTGTACAACCACCTGGGCCCCGAAGGCAACTACCTGCCCGATTTTGGCCCCTACTTCACCCAGCGCTACCACACCCCCTGGGGCTTGGCCCTGAACTTCGACGGGCCCCACAGCGACGAGGTGCGCCGGTACTTCATCGAGAACGCCTTGTACTGGGTGACAGAGTTCCACGTGGACGCCCTGCGCCTGGACGCCGTTCACGCCATCTTCGACCGCTCGCCCTACCCCTTTCTGGAGGAGCTGGGGGACGCGGTGCACCGGCGGGCCGCGGAGCTGGGCAGGCCCATCTACATCATGGCTGAGAGCGACCTGGGGGACGTGCGGGTGGTCCAGCCCAGGGAGCTGGGCGGCTACGGGCTGGACGCCCAGTGGTGCGACGACTTTCACCACGCCCTCCACGCTCTGCTGACAGGGGAGAGGGAGGGCTACTACCAGGACTTCGGAGGGCTGGAGCACGTGGCCAAGGCCTTCACCCACGGCTATGTCTATACAGGCCAGTACTCGGCCTTTCGGCAGCGCCGCCACGGCAGCCCCTCCCAGCATATCCCCGCCCAGCGGTTCGTGGTCTTCGCCCAGAACCACGACCAGGTGGGCAACCGCATGCTAGGAGAGCGCCTGGGCCACCTGGTGGGCCTGGAGGGGCTGAAGCTGGCGGCCGCGGCGGTGATACTCTCGCCGTACATCCCCCTTCTGTTCATGGGGGAGGAGTACGGAGAGACGGCCCCTTTCCTCTACTTCGTCAGCCATTCGGACCCGCGCCTGGTTGAGGCCGTGCGCCAGGGAAGGCAGCAGGAGTTCCAGGCCTTTGCCTGGCTGGGAGAGCCCCCGGACCCCCAGGCCGAGGCCACCTTTCAGCGCTGTAAGCTGGACCACACCCTGCGGCAGGGAGGGCATCACCGGGTGTTGCTGGACTGGTACCGGGAACTGCTCCGGCTGCGCAGGGAGGTGCCTGCCCTTTCCACGCCTGGCAAAGAGGACCTAGAAGCCATGGCGTATAATAGATACAACAAGATTTTGGGAATCAGGCGGTGGAGTGGCACCAGCCTGGTGTTGTTGCTCTTCAACTTTGGTGACGCCCCGTCCCAGGTAACCATCTCCCTTCCGGAGGGGAGCTGGCACAGACGTCTATCCTCCAGTGACGAGCGTTGGCAGGGTAGGGGACATGCCATCCCAGAGCATATGGTCTCGAAAGGGGAGGTAGTCCTTTCCCTGGCCCCCAAGACCTTTGCCCTTTACGAAAAAGGAAGCGGAGCATAGATGGAAAGGTACGTCTGTATTCACGGCCACTTCTACCAACCGCCCAGGGAGAACCCCTGGCTAGAGGCCATCGAGCTCCAGGACTCGGCCTACCCGTACCACGACTGGAACGAGCGTGTCACCGCCGAATGCTATTCGCCCAACGCCTCATCGCGCATCCTGGATGGCCAGGACTACATCATCAGCATCGTCAACAACTACGCCAAGATCAGCTTCAACTTTGGGCCTACGTTGCTGGCCTGGCTTGAGCAGAAGGCCCCCGATGTGTACCAGAGCATCCTGCTGGCCGACCGCGAGAGCATGAAGAACTTCTCGGGACATGGCTCGGCCATAGCCCAACCCTACAACCACATGATCATGCCCCTGGCCAACAGCCGGGACAAGTACACCCAGGTGCTGTGGGGGGTCCGGGACTTCCAACGCCGCTTTGGCCGCAAGCCCCAGGGGATGTGGCTGCCCGAGACGGCAGTGGACCTGGAGACCCTGGACATAATGGCCTCCCTGGGCATCAGGTTCACCATTCTGTCGCCCTACCAGGCCAAGCAGGTGCGCCGCATCGGGGAGCGGGAGTGGAAGGACGTGGGCGGTGGCCGCATCGACCCCAGAATGGCCTACCGGGTGGACCTGCCTTCGGGGAGGGCCATCAACGTCTTCTTCTACGATGGGCCCATCTCCCGGGCTGTGGCCTTCGAGGGGCTGCTCAATCGGGGGGAGTACCTCGCCCACAGGCTCTTGGACGCCTTCTCCTCCGATGATCGGGAGAGGCCCCAGCTAGTGCACATCGCCACCGACGGGGAGACCTACGGGCACCACCACCGCTTCGGCGACATGGCCCTGGCCTACGCCCTGCACTACTTCGAGACCAACAAGCTAGCCCGCCTGACCAACTACAGCGAGTACCTGGAGAGGTTCCCTCCCACCCACGAGGCCCGGATATACGAGAATACCTCCTGGAGCTGTGCCCACGGTGTGGAGCGCTGGCGCAGCAACTGCGGCTGCACCACGGGCGGCCGGCCCGGTTGGAACCAGGAGTGGCGGAAGCCCCTGCGGGAGGCCCTGGACTGGCTGCGGGATACCCTGGCCCCAAGGTACGAGGAGATGGGGGCCAAGTTCTTCAAGGACCCCTGGGAGGCCCGGAATGCCTACATCCAGGTCATCCTGGACCGCTCGGCGGAGAACGTGGACAGCTTCCTGTCCCAGCAGGCCTGCCGCAAGCTGGATGGGGCGGGGCGTACCACCGCCTTGAAGCTGCTGGAGCTGCAGCGCCACGCCATGCTCATGTACACCAGTTGTGGCTGGTTCTTCAACGAGCTGTCGGGCATAGAGACGGTGCAGGTGATGCAGTACGCCGGGCGGGCCATACAGCTCGGCCAGGAGCTGTTCGGGGACGAGATAGAGGGGCAGTTCCTGGACCTGCTGGGCCGGGCCAAGAGCAACATCCCTGAGAACCGGGACGGCCGGCTCATCTACGAGAAGTTCGTCCGGCCGGCCATGGTGGACCTGGAGAAGGTGGGGGCCCACTACGCCATCAGCTCCCTATTTGAAGAGTACCCAGAGGTGGCCAACATCTACTGCTTCAAATTCCAGGTGGAGGACCGCAAGAGCCTGGAGGCCGGGCGGGCCAAGCTGGTGGTGGGTCGGGCAACGGTATCCTCTTACATTACCTACGATTCCAAGCGGCTCAGCTTTGGTGTACTGCACCTGGGAGACCACAATCTCAACGGCGGCGTGCGGCAGTACGCCGGCGATGATGCTTACCAGGCCATGACCCAGGACCTCATCCAGGCCTTCGGCAGGGTTGACTTCCCGGAGATCATACGGCTCATGCAGAACCACTTTGGGGCGTCCAACTACTCACTGTGGTCGCTGTTCAGGGATGAGCAGCGGAGGATCCTGGACCAGATCCTGGAGTCCACGCTGGCGGGAGCCACGGCGGTGTACCGCCAGCTATATGAGCACCATGCTCCCCTCATGCACTTCCTGGCAGGGCTGGATGCCCCCATGCCCAGGGCCTTCCTGATGGCGGCGGAGTTCATCCTCAACACCGACCTGCGGTGGGCCTTCAAACAGGACTCGTTAGACTTGGGCCGGATAAAGACCTTGCTCCAGGAAGCTCGCCAGTGGCGTGTAGAGCTAGACACGGCGGGCCTGGGCTACGTGCTGGCGGGCACCATAGGCAGGCTGGCCAGCCAGTTCAGGAAGGAACCCCTGGAGCTCTCCAACCTCCAGAGGCTGGATGCCGCCATGGACGTGGTACGCGCCGTGCCCTTCGGGGTGGACGTCTGGGGAGCCCAGAACGCCTACTACGATGTCATGAAGTCGGTCTATCCCCGGATGAAAGCACAGGCTGACCAGGGGGAGGAGACCGCCAAGGAGTGGGTCAGTAGATTCGTCGCCCTAGGAGACAAGCTGAAGGTTCGCGTGGGGTAGATGGCCTTTCTACGTGTGCCCGTCGCCACCTACCGGGTGCAGTTCAACGGAGGGTTCCGCTTCGCCGACGCCCAGGCGCTGGTGCCCTATCTCCACGCCCTGGGCGTCACCGACCTGTACGCCTCGCCTGTCCTCCAGTCTAGGAGGGGTAGCACCCACGGCTACGATGTCACCGACCCCACCCGCGTTGACACGGAGCTGGGCACCCTGGAGGAGTTCCAAGCCCTGGCCCGGGCCCTGCGAGAGTGGGGTATGGGGCTCCTGCTGGACATCGTGCCCAACCACATGTCGGCCACCCCGGAGAACCCCTGGTGGATGGATGTGCTGGAGCACGGGCAGGCCTCGCCCTACTCCACCTACTTCGACATCAACTGGGAGGCCGTGCCCCCTGGCCATCCGGCCTGGGGAAAGGTGGTTCTCCCCATACTGGGCGACCACTACAGCAGGGTGCTGGAGGGCCAGCAACTGACCCTGGCCGTGGAGGAGGGGGCCTTTGCCCTTCACTACCACGGGTGGAAGCTGCCCATTGACCCTGGCTCCTACTCCATCATCCTGAGCCACCGGGTGAGCTGGCTCAGGGAGCGCCTGGGCACCAGGCACCCGGGGATGGCGGAGCTGATGGGGCTCATCTACGCCTGCCGGCGCCTGCCCAAGAGGACCGCCACCAGCCCCAAAGAGATGGAGGAGCGCCGGCTGGGCACCGAGGAGATCAAGAAGAGGCTGTGGCGCCTCTACGGCATCTATCCGGAGATCAGGCGATTCTTGGAAGAGAACCTCAAGGTCATGGGGGGTGTCAGGGGCGATCCCCGTAGCTTTGACCTGCTGGACCGACTGCTGAGGGAGCAGGCCTACAGGCTGGCCCACTGGCGCCTGGCCTCTGAGGGCGTCAACTACCGCCGCTTCTTCGATATCAATGAGCTGGTGAGGGTACGGGTGGAGGACCCCGAGGTGTTCAAAGCGACCCATGCCCTGGTGGTGTGGATGGCGGTGGAAGGGCTGGTCACCGGCCTGCGCGTTGACCACATCGACGGCCTGTATGACCCCACAGGCTACCTTGGCCAGCTCCAGGAGCGGCTGGGTCACCGGATGGTGAGGCGGGGGGAGGTCCGCCAGTTCTACGTGGTGGTGGAGAAGGTCCTGGGGGAGGACGAAGCCCTGCCTCAGGACTGGCCGGTGGCGGGCACCACGGGCTACGACTTCATGAACGCCCTCAACGGTGTGCAGGTGGACCCGGACGGGCTGACCGTGCTTCAACAAGTGTACGCTGACTTCACCGGTGCCAGGGAGGGGTTCAGGGACGTGGTGTACCGGGTCAAGCGGGCTGCCCTGGACGACCTGTTCAGGGGCGAGGTGCGCAACCTGGTGCGGCGGCTATCGGCGCTGGCTGCCATGCACCGCGAGGGTCTGGACCTGCTACCCTCGGAGCTGGAGCAGGCCCTGATGGAGGTGACCGCCTCCCTTCCCGTGTACCGGACCTACATCCGCAGCTACCAGGTTTCCCCCAGGGACAGGGGCTATATAGAGCAGGCGGTGCAGGAGGCCAGGGCCCGCCGCCGGGATGTGGACGGCCAGGCCTTCGACTTCCTTCGGCGTGTCCTGCTGCTAGAGTTCCCACCTGGCGTCTCCCAGGAGGAGCGCCGAGAATGGCTGGAGCTGGTTATGGGATGGCAGCAGCTCAGCGGGCCGGCCACGGCCAAGGGGCTGGAGGACACAGCCCTGTACGTCCATAACCCCCTGGTCTCCCTCAACGAGGTGGGAGGGACTGGCCGGGCCACGGCGGTGGAAGAGTTCCATCGCTTCAACCAGGCCCGCCAGGAGGGCTGGCCCCATGCCCTGAGCGCCACCTCCACCCACGATACCAAGCGCAGCGAGGATGTGCGGGCCCGCATCAACGTGTTGTCAGAGATACCCCACGCCTGGAGCATGTCCCTGGACCGGTGGAGTCGCTGGAACCAGGGGGCCAAGGGAGAGGTCAGGGGAAGGCCGGCCCCCTCCGCCAGTGATGAGGTGCTGCTGTACCAGACCCTCCTGGGGGCGTGGCCCCTGGCCCAGGAGGAATTGCCACAGTTCAGGGAGCGGGTCAAGGGCTACATGCTCAAGGCGGCGCGGGAGGCTGGAGAGAACACAAGCTGGCTGAGGCCAGACCCTGAGTACGAGGCGGCCCTGATGCGGTTTGTGGAGGCTTTGCTGGAGGGTGGGGAGCGGAGCCGCTTCCTGGGCGACCTGGCCCGGCTTCAGCGCCGAGTAGCCTTCTACGGTGCCATCAACTCCCTGGGCCAGACGCTGGTCAAGATCTCCTCGCCAGGCGTGCCTGACCTCTACCAGGGCACCGAGACCTGGGACTTTAGCCTGGTGGACCCCGATAACCGCTGCCCGGTGGACTTCCAGCGCCTGTCCTCGGCCCTGGAGGAGCTCAGGGGCCGGGAGGAGGACCTGGTGGGACTGGCCCAAGAGCTTCTGGAGCACTGGGAGGACGGGAGGGTGAAGCTGTTCCTCACCTACCGCGCCCTAAATTTCCGCCGTACCCATCCCCTTCTCTTTCAGGAGGGCGAGTACCTGCCTCTGGAGGCCCTGGGGGAGGTCCAGGACCATGTGCTGGCCTTTGCCAGGCGTAAGGGGCACCTGTGGGCGGTGGCGGCGGTGCCCAGGCTGGCCACCAGGCTGTGCCAACCGGGCCAGTTCCCCACGGGGCGGGAGACCTGGGGCGACCACCTCCTGGCACTGCCTCAAGACGCACCCCTGCACTGGTCCAGCGTCCTCACCGGGGACACCCTAACAGCCGAGGCCGGTAACCAGAGCAGGGCCGTGGGGCTGTGGGAGGTCTTCCGTCACTTTCCCGTGGCCCTGCTGACGGGCAGGACGGGGTGAGGACATCTACCTGCCCCTGGGGAGGACGTGAAGGATGACCAGGACCAGGGCTGTGGCCACAGTAGAGAGGATGTACATGCCTACCCCTACGGCTACTCCTATGGCCGCCACGGCCCAGATGCTGGCGGCGGTGGTGAGGCCCCGTACGGTCACGCCGGTGCGCAGTATGGTGCCCACGCCTAGAAAGCCGATGCCGGTGACGATCTGGGCGGCCAGCCGCGAAGGGTCGGACGCTAGGCCGAAGCCAAAGAGGGAGACCAGGGTGAAGGCGGTGGAGCCAACGGCCACCAAGGCTAGGGTGCGCAGTCCCGCCGGTTTCTCCGCCTGCTCCCGCTCGTAGCCCACGGCGGCGCCAAACACCGCCGATAGAAGCAGCCTGCCGGCCATCTCCAGCTCTCGAAATACGTCGAAAGGGAAGGGGGTCTCCACTGGGCTCCCACGTAGCCTGAAGGGCGTGATAGTGTACCTGTTCCATTATACAGGGTTCGTAGTCCCTTGGCGGGAAGGGTGAGGTGCCAGGCCCGTCCTGGCGCCTCCCAGGGCCGCTTCCCCACGGGGGTCTTATGGCGCCAAAGCTCTTTTGCAGGGGTGCGGGGGCACAGTCCCCTGCTGGGGGCCTCAATACCTGAGGATTGGAAATCCCCTTCGGTGGATCACGACCTTGGCTCACCAGGCCAAGCTCAGGCCCTTTCCCAAGGGCATGCCAGCTTTCTCTTCAGCTCGGCGGGATAAGGGGCTGGGGGAAGGAGGGTGGGCCGAGCGATCTGGACCGAAAAGTGGTGCGCCAAGCCCTTGGGTAAGGAGCTTTTTGCAGCCAGGCCATGGTGGATGGCATAAGGGATAGGTGCTATCAGGATACCGCATAGATAAACAGTTCCTTAACACTTCTTTTGCATTATGGTATATGCAGTGGCGGGCTTCGCCGGGTGGCTTCAGGTACCGGCCCATATCGTCCTATCCAGGCCACAGCGGTGGAGGTGGGGATGGAGAGCCGCCGTGGTGTGGTTGCGCTACCAGGGTAGTTCCCGCTTGTGTTGTTCCGTAGGTAAGGCGCCCAGATTCCAACGTTCCTGAGCCCCCGGGGGAGGTTTCCATGAAGACGGCATCCCTTCCACCAGGCCCCAAGACCCGGTTACCCATGGGGCACCTCCTGGCCTTCCGGCAAGACCCCATCGGGTTCCTTTCCAGCGTCGCCGCCACCCATGGTGACGTCGCCTACTTCAGGGCTGGCCCTCGCCAATTCTTCCTGCTCAATCACCCGGACTACATAAAGGACGTTTTTGTCACCCATCACCAGAACTTTGTCAAGAGCCGCCGTCTCTACATGGCCAGACACCTCCTGGGGGATGGCCTCCTGACCAGCGAGGGCGACTTCCACCTCAGGCAGCGGAGGCTGGTGCAGCCCGCCTTTCACAAGCAGCGCATAGCCGCCTATGCCGAGGCGATGACTGGCTACGCTCAGCGCCTGGGGGAGCGCTGGCAGGACGGGGCCACGGTGGACATGGCCCAGGAGATGCTGAGGCTCACCCTGGGCATTGTCGGCAAGGCGCTCTTCGGTGCCGACGTGGAGTCGGAGGCCAACGAGATAAGCGCGGCCCTGAAGGATGCCTTGGGACTGTTCAACCGGTACCTGACTCCCTTCGCCGAGATACTCAACCGGCTGCCCCTGCCCAGCAATCGGCGCTTCGAGAGGGCCCGGGCCCGGCTGGACGCCACTATCTACCGCATCATCCAGGAGCGGCGGGCTACTGGCCAGGACCGGGGCGACCTGCTCTCCATGCTCCTTCAGGCCAGGGACGAGGAGGGGGATGGCAGCGGCATGACCGATGCCCAGGTCCGTAACGAGGCCATGAACCTGTTCCTGGCGGGGCACGAGACCACGGCCAATGCCCTTAGCTGGACCTGGTACCTGCTGTCCATGCACCCGGGCGTGGAGGTGAAGCTGCTGGAGGAGCTAGAGGAGGTGTTGCGGGGCAGGCTGCCCACCGCCGACGACGTGCCTCAGCTCAAGTACACCCGCATGGTGTTCGCCGAGGCTATGCGTCTCTATCCTCCCGTGTGGCTCATCAGCCGGCAGCCCGTCAAAGATTACCAGGTGGGGGGTTACCTGGTGCCGGCGGGCTCCATAGTCCTCATGAGCCCCTTCCTGGTGCAGCGGGACCGGCGGTTCTACCCCGACCCCTACAGGTTTGACCCGGAGCGCTGGACGCCCGAGGCCCAGGCTGCCCGCCCCAAATTTGCCTACTTCCCCTTCGGTGGGGGGCCCAGGCTGTGTATAGGGGAGCCCTTTGCATGGATGGAGGGTGTGCTGGTGCTGGCCACCCTGGCGCGAGACTGGCACGTGCGCATGGTGCCGGAGCATCCGGTGGCCCTGGAGCCGCTCATCACCCTCAGGCCTAAGTTCGGGATGAGGATGGTGGTGGAGCGCCGCAAGGCCCAGCCGCGCCAGTGGAGGCGGCCCAGGTAGAGGACTGGCACCGCCCCAGGCCACGCCCAACAGTAGGCAGGGCACGCCCTGGCAGGGTGCACCCTGCACCCACTCTGTGCCTTCCCTGGTCACATACCCTTAGTGATCACCTCAGGGAAGTGTGGGCCGAGGGCGAGCCCTTGGGGGTTCTCCCTTGGTACCCCAACAGAGGGGCAGCCCCCCTCTGCACTCCCCCTGTTCTAGACCAGCCCTTGACCTAGGGCCACCATCCTGTAGCCTTACATCTGGCCACCGGGAAGGATTG
>DAOUBE010000072.1:0-13480 GCA_034432835.1 Dehalococcoidia bacterium
GCCACCTCCTTTCTGGTCTATTCTCACCCAGAAGTGTGGCCCCTTCTGCTTCTACTTTTCCACGCCTACTGTCTCATATCTATCTGAACTTTTTCAGGCTCTCTTCATGGGCTACCCCTCGCGCCGTTATGCAATAGAAGACGCAAGGGAGCCTGGAAAGGTTCCCCAGGAAGAAGGCCCAAGGGATGTGGCTGAACAATCTGTGGACTCTGGATGGGCCTCGGCGAAGCAGTAGCCTGCCAGGTCAGGAAGGCCTTTGACAAAGCCGGCGGTTGACACGCCTGTGGCACAAGACCCAGGACTGGTGAACACCTGGTAGGGTGGTAGGCTGACGTGGAGCATGGAATACTGGCGACCTTCGTGAAACCCATAGGGGCAGAGCACCAATAGCCCTGGCCCTTGACTTGATAGGAGCAGGAACCCCGTGCCTTCCAAACTCCTAGCCCAGGGCTTCACATTCCTCTGCGATGTGTTCACAAAACAGCAGATACCGTGCCATCTGACCGCCTCACGACGAAGACGGCGTCTGGAAGCAAATGTGTGTTGGCCCGCTCCTGGCTCCTCTTGGCACAAGTGGTAGCGAATTCTGCGACCACTAAGCCGACATGGAAGGACCGCGCCTCCTCACTGCCGAGGGCCCCCAATGGACGGATTTCCTTTGCCTTCGCTCTCACTAATTCCCCCAAACAATCGTGGTCCGTTCCGCCATCTGTCAGGGCTGTCCAGAATATCACCAAAGTGGTTGCTCGGTCGCTTCGCGGTAACCGGGCCAAGGAAGCGACCCTCTATGTATGGGATCTGGAGAAAGAAGGAGCCAGTCGGCAAATTCTCAGGCCCTTTTCAGCGTCTCCTCATCCTCAGTTAAGGTTGCACCTCTAAGATCAAGAGCAAGGCTGGCCAAGCGTAATCAGCGAGAGGCTCGTAGGCGCCGTTTAGAAGGGAAATGCCGTGGTTCAAGTCCTGCCCCGGACCAGCTATCCGGCGATGAGAAACTAAGACGCAGAGCAGTACAATTGCCGTGTGGCATAATTTATCTGAAGGGATCATCCCATGCCCGGTTTAGAGGTCGGAGTTACAGCAGGTAGCCTGGCCGCCATCGCCGTCCTGGTCTATTTCTTCTTCGGCCCCAAGAAGGCACGCCGGACCGAGATGAGGGAAGGCGTGCAAGAGGTGCACATTACCGTCAGGGGCGGCTACTCACCTGCTGTCATCCGCGTAAAGCAAGGTGTCCCCCTGCGACTGGTGTTCGACCGACAGGAGGCCAGCGACTGCACCTCCCGGGTGGTGTTCCCCGACTTTCAGCTGAGCAAGAGCCTTCCTGCGTTTGGCACAACCACGCTGGAGTTCACGCCGGACAGGCCGGGCACTTTTGGCTTTGCCTGCGGCATGAACATGCTCCACGGGACCCTCATCGTAGAGCAGGACGGCCCTGGCCAGGCTGTAGAGGAAGAAATCGTCCCCCAGGAGCATGCTGAGGCGGTAGGCGTAGGCCCCAGAATGAAATCCGAGACCAGGCTGGCCCAGGCGGAGTTCGCCATCGTGGGCGGTGGTGTGACCTGCCCCACCTGTGTGGTGAACATTGAGGCCTTCCTGAAGGACCTGAAGGGCGTGGACGAGGTCCACGTCAACTTCGGTGCCGAGCGCATTTCCGTCCAGTACGACCCGCAGCAGGTCACGCCGGAGGAGATGCAGCGGGTTATCGAAGAGGGAGGGTACAAGGTCCGCCACCGCCCCGACCCTGGTAGCCAGGAGACTGAGGACGAGGAGGCCGCCTCCCGCCGGGCGGAGATCCGTGACCTGCGGCGCCGGGTGCTCTTCGGCACTCTCCTCACCACCCCCGTAGCCTTCGCCGTCATGGTCCACGAGTTCTTTGGCGCAACGTGGTTGCCTTCTATCCTGCTCAACCGCTGGTTCCAGCTTGCCCTCATAGCCCCGGTCATGTTCTACACCGGATGGCCCATCCACCGCACCGGCTGGCTGACGCTGACGCACCGCACCGCCGACATGAACACCCTCATCACCATCGGCACCACGGCGGCCTTCTTGTACAGCCTAGTGGTGACCATGGCCCCAGGGGTGCTCCCTGAACAGCTCCGCGAGGTGTACTACGAGGCCGTAGGTGTCATCCTCACCCTCATCCTGCTGGGACGGATGCTTGAGGCCATCGCCAAGAGCGGGACCAACGAAGCCATTCGCAAGCTCATCGGCCTTCAGGCCAGGACGGCCCGCGTGGTCCGGAACGGCCAGGAGCAGGACATACCGGTGGAGGAGGTCCAGATCGGGGACATTATTATCGTCCGGCCTGGGGAGAAGGTCCCGGTAGACGGCGAGATCATTGAGGGGCGCTCCACCCTGGACGAGTCCATGGTCACAGGCGAGAGCGTCCCCGTGACTAAGGGGGAAGGGGAGACGGTCATTGGCGCCACGATAAACCAGACGGGCTCCTTCCGCTTCCGCGCCACCAAGGTGGGCAAGGACACCATGCTCTCCCAGATCATTAGGCTGGTGGAGCAGGCCCAGGCCTCCAAGGCTCCCGTGCAGCGCCTGGTTGACCTGGTGGCCAGGTATTTCGTCCCTGCGGTTATCTTCATCGCTATTGGCACCTTCGTCGTCTGGTTCGACTTCGGGCCGGAGCCTGCCTTCATCTTCGCCCTGGGCAACGCCGTGGCCGTGCTCATCATCGCCTGCCCCTGCGCCCTGGGACTGGCCACGCCCATGTCCATCATGGTGGGCATGGGCAAGGGTGCCGAGAACGGCATCCTCATCCGCTCGGCGGAGGCCTTGGAGACGGCCCACAAGCTCAAGACCATCATCCTGGACAAGACAGGTACCATCACCAGGGGCAAGCCCGCCCTGACCGATGTAGTCCCCGTGGGCTCCCTCTCTGAGGACGAGCTGCTTCGGCTGGTGGCCTCTGCGGAGCGCGCCTCAGAGCACCCCCTGGGCCAGGCCATCGTGGAGGGGGCTCAGCAACGCCGCCTAGAGCTGGAGGAGCCGAAGGACTTCCAGTCGGTCACCGGCAAGGGGATAAAGGTGAACGTTGACGGGCACCAGGTGATGGTGGGCAACCGCCGCCTGCTGGCCGACGCTGGCCTTGACACCTCGGAGCTGGAGCAGCGGGCGGAGGAGCTGGCCTCCCAGGGCAAGACGCCCATGCTCGTGGCTATAGAAGCAAGCCGGCCGGAGTGGTGGCCGTAGCAGACACCATCAAGGAGGACTCGATTGCTGCCGTTGCAGCTCTGAAGCGGCTTGGCCTGGAGGTGGTGATGATCACTGGTGATAACCGCCGCACGGCAGAGGCCATCGCCCGGCAGGTGGGCATTACCCGGGTGCTGGCGGAGGTACTGCCCGAGGACAAGGCCCTGGAAGTGAAGAGGCTCCAGGGCGAGGGCAAGCTGGTGGGCATGGTAGGCGACGGCATCAACGACGCCCCCGCTCTGGCGCAGGCGGACGTGGGGCTAGCCATCGGCACTGGGACAGATGTAGCTATCGAGTCCTCGGACATCACGCTGATCTCCGGGGAACTGGGGGGCGTTGTGACCGCCATTACCCTGAGCCGGGCCACCATGAGGAACATCTACCAGAACCTGGTGTTCGCCTTCGGCTACAACACCATCGGCATACCCATCGCGGTGGGAGTGCTGTACCCCTTCTTCGGCATCCTGCTCAGCCCCATCGTGGCGGCGGCAGCCATGGCCCTGAGCTCCCTGTCGGTGGTGACCAACGCCAACCGGCTGAGGACCTACAAGAGGAGACCTCTGCCTGGGGTGGACACTATACAGACCAGGGTTGAACCCAAAACCGAGGCCAGGGGCCCCAAGGAATACAAAGAAGAGAAACAGATGGCGAAGGTCAAGGATGTAGTGTGCAGCATGGATGTCGATCCCAGCACGGCGTCTGCCAAGGAGGAGTACCAGGGCAAGACCTACTACTTCTGCTCCCAGGCCTGCCACGACAAGTTCAAGTCGGGGCCGGAGACGTACGTCGCCAGCCAGGGATGAGCATGTCCCAGCAACGACAACGAATTCTGGTAATCGATGACGATCCGAGCGTAACGGACTTCCTTCGCCGGGGACTGGCCTACGAGGGGTACCTTGTGGATGTGGCCCACAGCGGCAGGGCAGGGTTGGACATCGCCCGGGAGCGTTCCCCGGACGTGGTGGTCCTGGACATCATGATGCCTGGGATGGACGGGCTGGAGGTCTGCCGGCGGCTCAAAGCTGGGAGCAATGTCCCCGTGCTGATGCTCACGGCCAGGGACGCCGTCTCCGACAGGGTCAAGGGACTAGAGACGGGTGCTGACGACTACCTGGTGAAGCCCTTCGCCTTCGAGGAGCTGGTGGCCCGCATCCGTGCCCTGCTGCGCCGGCACGAGGCCAGGGCCCCGGAAGTTCTGCGCTGCGGAGACCTGGTCCTAGACACGGGCTCGCGGACGGCCCGACGCGGTAACCGGGACATCCAACTGTCCACGACGGAGTTCAAGCTGCTGTACCTGTTTATGCGCCACCAGGGACAGGTGCTGACCCGCAGCCAGATCATGGAAAGAGTGTGGGAGTACGACTTTGAGGGCGAGTCTAACGTCCTGGAAGTATACGTCCGCTACCTGCGCAACAAGCTAGAGGCTAACGGCGAGCCCCGCCTGCTCCACACCATGCGCGGTTCGGGCTACGTCCTGAGGGAGTGAACGGCTTGTCCATTCGCTTGCGTCTCGGCCTGTGGTACGGCGCTATATTCGGGATGGCGTTCCTACTCTTTGGGGTTTCCCTCTACCTGCTGATGGCCCAGCACCTAGAGAGCATGGTGGACGACAGCATTGCCAGCCGCATCGACCACATGGCTACAGCCCTACGCGCTGCCAATCCCGGCGTGTCAGCCGGGGATGCCCTTGTGGTCCCTCCCCTGGAGGCTTTTGAGGCCCCAGAGGTGTACGTCCAGGTCCTTAGCCGGGATGGGGTGGTGGTAAGTCGCTCCGCCAACCTGGAGGGCCGCATCCTTGCAGCCCCAGGGGAGACCCTAAGCGAGGCCCGGTACGCCCTGTCCCTGGAAGGCCAGAGGCTGAAGGTCTCCATTGCGCCCGTAGATGTGAACGGCGAGACCATCGCCTGGGTACAGGTAGCCTCTTCCTATCGGCAACGGGATATGGTGCTGGGGTGGCTCCGCTGGGTGTTGGTTGGCGGAGGCTTGGGAACTGTAGCGATCATAGCACTTCTCAGCGGGGCCCTAGCTGGGAGGGTGCTCCGTCCAGTGTCGGAGATGACCGAGACGGCCCGGGCCATCGCCCTGTCCCGGGGGTTCAGCCGCCGCCTGAGTGCGGGCAACCCCAACGACGAGCTGGGCCAACTGGCCCAGACCTTCAACGAGATGCTGGCTAGCCTGGAGGAGGCCTACTCCGCCCAGCAGAGGTTCACCGCAGACGCCTCCCACGAGCTGCGGGCGCCCCTCACGGCCATCCGGGGGAACCTGGATTTGCTGGACCGGGTGAAGGACATGCCTGAGGAGGAGCGGCGGCAGACCCTGACGCAGGTCCGCCGAGAGGTAGAGCGCCTCTCCCGGCTGGTCAACGACCTGCTGGCCCTGGCCCGAGCAGACGCAGGCCAGGAGCTACAGGTGCGTCGGGTGGAGCTAGACGCCTTGCTAGTGGAGGTCCACCACCAGGCACGGTCAATGGCCCATGGAGTCGCCGTGCGCCTGGATAGCCTGGAGCCCGCCGTCGTCCACGGAGACGAAGACCGCCTAAGAGAGCTGCTCCTTATCCTGGTGGACAACGCCCTGCGGTATACCCCTGAAGGAGGGAGCGTGACTCTGTGGCTGAAGCACCAGCAGCCTTGGGTTGCGGTAGGAGTGGAGGACACGGGGATCGGTATAGACCCTGAGGACCTCCCCTACATTTTTGACCGGTTCTGGCGCGCCGATAGGGCACGCTCACGGGACAGCGGTGGCACCGGACTGGGTCTTGCCATCGCCAAGTGGATTGTGGAGCGACACGGAGGAGAGATACTGGTGGACTCGAAGCCCGAAAAGGGCACCCGCTTCACCGTGCGCTTGCCATCTGCTACCTAGGAGGCTAGTACGTTATGGGAAAGAGAGGGCCAGGCCGGAAGACCCCGGCGTGGGCAGCCATCGTAGCAGTGGTGGGGGCCACCTTCGGCAGAATCTGATGAATCCTGCCGGGCGTCCTCGCCGGTCTGGGCGGGGTAGTCGGTAGCAGCGCCTGGGTGCATTGGGTGCACGAAGTCCTGTCGCCCTGGCTGCTGGGCGTTGGCTGGGTGCTGCTCCTCACAGCGCACTATTGGAACCGCTCCCGACATCAGGGAGGGGGCCTGCCGTGGGTTCTGGGCGTCCTGTGGCTGTCCACCTGGGTGATGGTGACCAACACTGTTATCTTCGTTACTGAGGAAGGGTTCGTGGGACACGAGGCCCAGATATGGGGAGTGAACTGGCCTCACCTGGTGCAGACTGCTACGGCAGTGGCCTTCCTAGCGCTGCTGGCATTGGAGGTCACCCGGCCGCTGCGCCTCCACCGGGTTGACCTGGCCAGGTTCAGCGGCGGGCTGCTTCGAGCCCACGGGTGGAGAATATACGCGGTGGGCCAACTGGCTAACCTGGCTACTGCCATCACCTTAGGCGCCGCTGTGGCACTGATAGTGGGCAATCTAGGCTAGCATCAAGGACTGCAAAGTCCGATGCACCTGGGGGACAAGCTTCGTGGCAAAAGAGAGAGCACCTGAACAGTCACCGGTCAAAAGTCGTACCGCCGTCGCCGTCCGCCGGCGGTACGACCGCATTGCCCCGGTGTACGACTTCATGGAAAGTCTCATGGGGCCTCGCTCCCTGCATCGGTGGCGACGCAGGCTGTGGGGCATGGTTTCCGGGGGACGGGTGCTGGAGGTGGGCGTGGGGACGGGGAAGAACATGCCCTACTACCCTCAGGGCGCCCTCGTAACGGCAGTAGACCTCAGCCCCCGGATGCTCTCGAGGGCTGTTCGACGAGCGCGAGGACTCAGCATCCCAGTTAGCTTTTCCCTCATGAACACGGAGGCCCTCGCTTTCCCCGACAACACCTTCGACTATGCGGTAGCCACGTTCGTCTTCTGCTCTGTACCTGACCCCGTGGCGGGCCTCCGGGAGCTGGGCCGCGTGTGCAAGCCAGAAGGCACCATCCTGCTCCTGGAGCACGTCCGCGCAGGCCACCCCTTCGTCGGACGCCTCATGGACATCGCCAACCCTCTAGCTATCCATGTCACCGGCGCCAGCGTCAACCGGCGCACGGTGGAGAACGTCCGCATGTCCGGCCTTTCCCTGGTGGCGGTGGAAGACCTGGCACCTCTGGGCCTGGTGAAGCTCATCACTGCACGCTCCCCACGTTAGCCTTCTGCCCACTGCCCTCTTTACACCGTTCCTGAAATCTCAGGTTCATCTCATGCTGCTTTAAGGTGGCGGGCATACCATTGACCCTGGTAGGAGGCTCTGTGTACGAGGATACGCCACGTGGTATCCACAAGTGCGGTGGACTTCGCAGCGGAATAGGTGCCTGAAATGGTTGTCTGGGTTTCTGTGGCCGTTGCAGGGGTGGCAGCGCTGGTGGCAGGGCTCTTCCTGGCACGTCGGCTCAGGGGTGCGCAGCACCTGGTCGCTCTGAGCCCGGAGGGGTACCAGGAGGCGCGGATAGTCATCAACGGGCGTTACCGGCCGGCGTTGGTCCGGGTGCAGCAAGGAATCCCCGTGAGGATTCGGTTCCTCCGAAGGGAGGATAACCCCTGCTCGGAAAGGGTGGTGTTCGCGGGCTTTGGCATAGACCGGCGCCTTCCTGCCTTCCAGGAAACGACGGTGGAGTTCGTACCCACGAGCACGGGAACGTTCCTGTTCACCTGCCAGTGGGGCATGTACCGGGGCAGGCTGGTGGTCACGGCCCCTGGGAGGAGGAGGGTGGTCCGGGCAGTGACTGCAGAAGGGAACATGGCGGAGGCCAAGAGAAAGGGCTCATCGGCACAGCACGGTCAAGGGACCGCTCACTAACGGAGCGTTGTTTGCGACGCGAAGGAGTCATTGGCCATGTGGGAGTTCTTGCAAAGCTACGGCATCTGGATTCTGTTCGGCGTGCTTTTCTTGTTCATGATGCGCGCCCACGGGCACGGTGGCCATGGAGGCGGATGTGGCATGGGTGGGCACGAGCGCACCAAGCAGCCAACAGACCAGCACACCGTGACCAAAGTAGAAGAGAAGAGAGACCATGATGCGGGTGGAGGCTGTCACTAGAGGAAGCCATGGACCACCTCAAGGCGACTGGAAAGCTTACTCAGACGCCACTGCTCCTGGCAGTAGGGCTGTGGCTCTGTACCCTGCCGCTGGTGTTGCTCCTGGCGGTGCCCTTCCTGGGGATGGGAAAGGCCTGGACCATCGCCGCGCTGCTCCTGGTCGCCTTCCTGGCAATCTGCCTGCGCCTGTGCGAGCAGCGGGCAGTGACGGACTGGCGGAATGGGCATGGGGGGTAGGGAAATGGCGCGGATGCTGACTGAGCAGGGCGTGGACAGGGAGGAGTTCCTCCGGCGGGTCCGTTACCTGCGGGGCCACCTAGACGCGGTGGTCCGCATGGTGGAAGAGGGCCGCGATTGCGGCGAGGTACTGAGACAGATGCGGGCCGTGCGGCGGGCCGCCGAGAAGCTGGAGGTACAGTGCCTGCTGGCACATATGGCAGCACGCAATGGCGGGACTGACGTGAGGCAGGTAGTTGAGCTCTATCGTCTGGTTAACAGGTGAGGGAGATGCGAGACAAGAACAACGAAACCCGGCTCTGCCCTGTGTGTCACGAGCAGGTCGATGAGCAAGAGGCGTCGGCAGGCAACCTGGTGGTGTACTACAAAGAGCGGTTCTACTACCTCATGTGTAGACGGTGCAAGAGTGCCTTCCTGCGCGACCCGGAAAGATACCTCAACGGCAGGCGTCGGGCGCCGCCCCTGGTAATTGGGCCCTGTGCTAGGGGTGACAGGGCCGGATGTCCTGTCACCCTTGGAAAAACGACGAACGACTCGGAGGAGTGCTGATGGCGGTCCAAGAGTTGAAGCAAGTTACCCTGCCCGTGGAGGGAATGACCTGCGCCTCCTGCGTGGCCCACGTCGAGGGGGGCCTGAGGGAGGTGCCCGGGGTCACCCGGGCCGTGGTGAGCCTGGCCACGGAGCGGGCTACGGTGGAGTACGTCCCCGGCCTGGCAACTCTGGCCGACTTCCGCCAGGCCATCGAGGGGGTGGGCTACCAGTTCCGGGGCCCAGTAGAGGAAGAGGTGGTGGCCCTGGACCGGGAGAAGGAGGCCCGCCAGCAGGAGCTCCGCCGCCAGCGCAACAACCTCATCATCGCCTGGTCCATCGGCCTGGTGGTGATGATAGGCACCTTCCAGCCCTACTGGTTCCTTCCCCGGATCTTCCCTGAGTGGATGAACAACAAGGTCTTCCTGTTCTTTCTGACTACGCCCATCGTCTTCGGCCCTGGACGCCAGTTCTTCGTCAATAGCTGGAACGGCCTGAAGCGGGGCCTCACCGACATGAACCTCCTGTACGCCACGGGCATCGGTGCGGCGTACCTCATAGCCGTCATCAACACCTTCTGGCCCGAGGCCGGCTTTGGCGGTCGGGAGGCCACCTTCTACGAGGCAGCGGCTCTGCTCACCGCCTTCATCATCCTGGGCCGCTACCTGGAGGCGGTGACCCGGGGCCGCACCTCGGAGGCCATCCGTCGGCTGATGAGGCTCCAGCCCAAGCGGGCTCGGCTCCTGCGGGACGGTCAGGAGGTGGAGGTCCCGGCGGAAGAGGTGGAGATAGATGACCTGCTCCTGGTGCGCCCCGGCGAGGCCGTGCCCGTGGACGGAGTGGTGGTGGAGGGGTACTCCTCGGTGGACCAGTCCATGATCACCGGGGAGAGCATTCCCGTGGAGAAGCAGGCCGGGGACGAGGTCATCGGTGGGACCCTCAACAAGACCGGGGCCTTCAGGTTTCGGGCGACCCGGGTGGGCAAGGACACGGCCCTGGCCCAGATCATCAAGCTGGTGGAGGAGGCCCAGACCACCAAGGCCCCCATCCAGAAGCTGGCGGACAGGGTGGCCGGGCACTTCATCCTGGGGGTCCACGCCCTGGCTATCACGGTGTTCCTGTTCTGGTTCTTCGTCGGCTACGGGCTGTGGTTCGTGCCCGAGAGCCGCCTCATCCTCACCCCCTACCTTCTGGCCGGGATGGGGGTGTTCGGCTTCGCCCTGCTCACCTCCGTCACGGTGCTCATCATCTCGTGCCCCTGCGCCGTGGGGCTGGCCACCCCCAGCGCCATCATGGCGGGGAGCGGTAAGGCCGCGGAGCACGGCATCCTGTTCAAGGGTGCCGATGCCATGGAGGCCACGGCCAGGCTCCAGGTGGTGATCTTCGACAAAACGGGCACCCTCACCAGGGGAGAGCCTTCGGTCACCGACGTGGTGACCGTGGGCCGCCTGTCCCAGGACGAGGTGCTGAAGCTGGCGGCGGTGGCCGAGAAGAACTCGGAGCACCCCTTGGGGGAGGCCATCGTCAAGGGGGCCCGGGCCCGGAGCATGGAGCCGGAGGACGCCGACGGGTTCAATGCGATACCAGGCCACGGCGTAGAAGCTACCCTCAATGGACGCACCATCCTGCTGGGAAATCGCAAGCTCATGGCTGACCGCCAGGTCTCCCTGGACGGCCTGCTCCCGGAGGCGGAGCGCCTGGAGAACGAGGGCAAGACGGCCATGTTCGTGGCCGTGAACGGGGCACCCGCGGGCATCGTGGCCGTGGCCGACACCCTCAAGGAGACCTCTGGCCAGGCGGTCAGGGAACTCCACCGCATGGGCCTCCAGGTGGCCATGATCACCGGGGACAACCAGCGCACCGCCCAGGCCATCGCCCGGCAGGTTGGCATAGACCGGGTGCTGGCGGAGGTGCTGCCGGAGGACAAGGCCAGCGAGGTGAAGAAGCTTCAAGGGGAAGGCTTGAAGGTGGCCATGGTAGGGGACGGCATCAACGACGCCCCTGCCCTGGCCCAGGCCGACGTGGGCATCGCCATCGGCTCCGGCACCGACGTTGCCAAGGAGACGGGCCACGTTATCCTCATCAAGGACGACCTCATGGACGTGGTGGCGGCCATCCAGGTGGCGCGGCAGACCCTGCGGCTGGTAAAGCAGAACCTGGGCTGGGCCTTCGGCTACAACACCCTGGCCATCCCCGTCGGTGCCGGTCTGCTCTACCCCTTCTTCGCCCAGATGGTGAGTCCGGAGCTGGCCGCCCTTCTCATGGCCATCAGCTCTCTATCCGTGACCCTGAACACGCTGCGCATGCGGGGCTACGTGCCACCCGTCCGGCGGCCCGGGCTCAAGGAGGCAATGGCATGAGCGCCAATGCTCTCAGCGCGGTTCTATACCTGGGCATCTCCCTGCTCGCTGCCCTGGTCTTTCTGGGCGTCACCCTGGTGGGCGACTACACCTGGGTGGCCCGTGCCGGGGGAGCGGCCTGGGTCTTCCTGCTGTCCAACATCGTGCTCATGCCCCTGGTCATCCCGGCCGTGAAGCGAAGGCGGAGATTGTAGGCCAATCTAAAGGAAGGAGGTGAACGAAATGCCGTTCTGGTCGCGCAAGGAAAAGGACCCGGTCTGCGGAATGGACGTGGACAAGAAAAAGGCCGCCGCTACCTTCGACTATATGGGCAAGACCTATTACTTCTGTGCCCCTGGCTGCCGGGCAGACTTCGCCAAGGACCCGCAGAAGTACCTGAAGGGCGGCCCCATGCCTATGGGCGGCATGGGCACGGGGCACCACTGACAGTGACTGAGGCAGGGGAGTAATCGTCCGAATCTAGAAGGAGGATATATGTCCAGACTATTGGTTTTCATCGGGATCCTGCTCATGCTCGGTCTTGCGGCTGGGTGCTCTGGCACTGCTTCCAGCACCCCTACGCCCTCGCTTGGGCAAGGTACGCAGGACCCGTTACCCGTGACCCTTGGCTATGCCGCCAAGCCCAAACCGACAGGCGTCTTGAGGAGTTACGAGCTGGAGGTTACGAAAGCTCCGTGGGAGCTTGTCCCGGGGGTCATCGTCCAGGCCATCACCTATAACGGGACAGTACCCGGGCCTGTAATCCGTGTCAAGGAAGGAGACACCCTGCGCGTGGTAGTGAAGAACCGCTTGGAACAGGACACGAGTATCCACTGGCATGGACTCCATGTACCCAACGCCATGGACGGGGTTCCAGGAGTGACCCAGGCGTCGGTCCAACCCGGCGAGACCTTTACTTACGAATTTATAGCCTCTCACGCGGGCACCTTCATCTACCACCCCCACGTCAACAGCGTGGAGCAGATAGACAACGGGCTGTACGGGCTGCTGGTGATGAGCCTCAACAACCCGATACACCCGCTTTCGACAAGGAGTTCTCCATGATCCTCGGTGCCTGGATGGTGGGGATGGAGGATGCCCAGATGGGCACCATGGCTATGGACTACAACTACTTTACTATCAACGGCAAGGCTTACCCAGCAACAGAGCCATGGACGGTAAAGGAGGGTGATAAGGTCCGGGTACGGATTGTCAATATCAGCAACTTGGTCCATCCCATGCACCTCCATGGGATGGACTTCAAAGTAATCGCCAAGGACGGCGAACCAGTCCCAGTGTCCAATCAGCAGTGGATGAATACCTTGAATGTAGCCCCTGGTGAGACCTACGACATCGCTTTCATCGCTGACAACCCAGGCAACTGGGTATTCCATTGCCACGAGTTGCACCACACGGAGAACGATGGGATAGAGCCTGGGGGCTTGATCCAGATCATCAAATACGAAGGGTTCCGAGGCTACGAGGGAAGCGCTGGTCCAGCAATCCCTACGCCCATGCCGTCCTCGATGCCAGGAATGGGTCATTGAGAAAGGAGGAAATCATGCGAAGGTTACTTGCAGCTCTGGTAGGAGCCATGATTGTGGTGCTGGTCTCGGTCGGGACTGTTGCTAATGCTGCGGCACAGTCCGAGAACGCTCAGTTCGGCCAGTGTATAGCCGTGATGGCGCAAACGGGACCCAACGAGCACGCAGAGATGATGGGGTTGGACAACTTCGGAGAGGTGGTCCAGCACTGTCAGGCGATGCACGATCCTCCCGCTGCCCCGTAGGCGAGAGTGATGCTTGAGCTGCCGTGCAAGGGTAACGGCGGCTCAAGCTCCCGCAGAGGGTTTACGATAGGACAAACCACCAAGGAGGCGAAGTTATGGTTTCAGTAACGCCCAGAGCGCAGGAGAAGCTGAGGGAGGTACTGGACTCCAACGGTTCGCCAGAGGGGTACGTAAGGATAGCCGTTGTTCGAGGCCCTCACGGATGCGTCCATGGGTGGAGGCTGGCCCTCGAGAATCTGGCAAACCCGGAGGACACCATTGTGGAGGCAGGGCCCGTCCGTATTCTGGTGGAGCAGGAGTTGGTTGAAATCCTGGACGGGGCGAGCATCGAC
>DAOUBE010000073.1:0-5363 GCA_034432835.1 Dehalococcoidia bacterium
TGGCGAGAGGCCCCAGGGCGGTGGTTGGGGTAAGGGGGACCTAGGGGCGGGCGGCAGGCCAATAGGGGTAGGGTCGAGGCATCAGGCCGCTGGCTTCTGCACGTGGCCCTTGATCTGCGGCCCGGCTACCTGGGCTGGAACATAGGCTGGGGCCGTCTTGGGGGCCAGGTCCATGAGGTACCCGCACTGAAGGCACACGCGGAAGACCCCGGCGAAATCCCTGTCCACAACCATGTCGCCCCGGCACTTGGGGCAGGACTTGAGCATTACCATGGCTCTCCTTTCTCAGCGGGGGGGGTAGGTACCACACCCGCCTTATGTATTAAACAACTTGAATTTGTAACCTGGATTACATGTAAATACGTATCTGAACGCTTACAAGACTACTCCAGATAGACGTAACCTAGAATAGTCCATTTGTACTTTACAACCCCTACTTTAGTACCAGTTTTCGTCGCACATGCACCGGTAAACATGCAACTGTGAGCTGCAGTGTGACCGGTTCGTCGCATAGATTACCTGTTAGATATTAAGAAACAGTGAAGATGCCAGACATCCTCACCAATGGTCCTCGCCCTACACGAGATATATCCTTGCCTACCGTATGTATAACGAAGGAGAGGGGCCAGCGGTTCCCTGGCCGGGGGCTGGAATGTTGCCAGGGGACAAAAAGAAGTCCCCTGCTGGACACAGAGGGGACTCCATCGTAATCCATCATAATACGGAGGGTTAGGGCACCCACCAGCCGGGCCCAGCAGCCTACAGCGGGACCCTCAGCAGCTCCTCGGCGAAGACCAGCTCCCCGTCGTACACCCTCTTGACGTCGGATATACCCTTTTCCATGGAGCCGTGGGCAGAGAGCTCGGGGCCTATGTGGACCAGCACCAGCTTCTTCACTCCCGCCTCCTGGGCCATGCGGGCGGCATCCAGGGTGCCGGACATTCCTTCGTGAAGGCCGGCGGCCTCCATGCGCTCCTGGTCGTCCCAGCACATACACAGCATAACGTCAGCACCGCGGGCCAGGTCGATGACGCTCTGGCAGGCGCGGGTGTCGCCAGTGAATACCACGCTGCCGCCAGAGAAGTTGACTCGGTAGGCCAGAGAGTCCAGGAAGGGCTGGACGTGCTCCGCCCGGGCCGCCACCACCTCCCACTCACCACCCGACAGCACCGTGCCCGGTGCCACGTCCCTGGCCTGAATCCTGGGCGGCCTGCGAGGCAGGACCCCGCCCCGCTGGGTGTACACCCGCTGGCTGAGGGGGTGGCCTACCCGGGCCTTCCAGTCAAAGGAGAAGGCGCCGTCTTCCCCCATGAGTAGGTCGGTGATCTTCTGGGTCCGCTCCGGGCCAATGACTTGAAGATCGGGGATTTTGCCCGCACCCTGGTCCCAGCGGGCCAGGGCGAAGCAGGCGTAGTCGGCGTTGTGGTCGAAGTGGTGATGGGTAAAGAAGAGGTGGTGGACTTGGGTGGGGTGGAGGCCCGCCTTCACCAGCTTGTGGGTGGCTGCCGGGCCACAGTCGAACATCAAGTACTGGTTGCCAATGTGGAGGATGTGGGAGGAGCCGAAGCGCAGGGGCGTGGGGGTGGGTGTGCCCGCGCCGAGGATGATGACCTGGGCCATTCAGTGCCTCCGCAGGATTGGAGTTGGGGATGTGGGGAAGACCAGGCGTACTCTAGCAGAAAGCCCCCGCCAAGGGCAAGGAGGGCCGGGGATTGACCGTCGTGTAGAATATAGCAAGCCTAAAATGAAGGAGTTGCACCGTGGACCTGGGTATTAAGGGTAGAGTAGCCCTGGTGACCGGAGGAAGCCGTGGGCTGGGGCGACAGTGTGCCCTGTCCCTGGCCCGAGAGGGCGTGAACGTTGGTATCTGTGCCCGGTCGGAGGGGCCGCTGCAGAAGGCGGTGGAGGAGCTCAAGGCGCTGGGGGTGAAGGCGGTGGGGGTGGCCGCCGACGTCACCCAGCCAGAATCGGCCAGGCGCATCCACCAGCAGGTGGTGGACGCCCTGGGGCCCGTGGACATACTGGTGAACAACGTGGGCCGCGGCAGGGGTGCCGAGGAGCTGTTCGATACCACGGACGAGGACTTTCGGGTGACCATGGAGGAGAACCTGTACGCCTCCCTCAGGTTGATCCGGCTGGTGGTCCCAGGGATGATTCAACGCAAGTGGGGACGCATCATCAACATCGCATCTATTTGGGGAAGGGAGTACGGCGGGCGGGTGACCTACATGCCGGCCAAGGCTAGCCTCATAGCCTTGAGCAAGCACCTGGCCGTCCGGCTGGCCAAGCACGGGGTTCTGGTGAACAGCGTGGCGCCGGGCTCCATCCTGTTCCCGGGGGGAGGGTGGGAGTCGTGGATAAACTCCCACACCAAGGAGGAGGTGGAGGAGTTTATCAAGAACAACCTGCCGCTGGGGCGGTTCGGGTGGCCGGAGCCGGTGGGCGACCTTGTGGCCTTCCTGGCGTCGGAGAGGGCCGGACTTATCACCGGTGCCTGTATCAACATCGACGGCGGGCAGAGCAGGTCTCTTATCTAACCTGTCTAAGGTTGGCCACACTAAGGCTGAGCAAGAGCAGCGTACTGGAGGGACCCATGGCCGAAGATAGGGACGCCCTGCTGCAACACTACCGGAAGATGCGGGAGGAGCTGTTGACTGCCATTGACGGCCTCAGCGACGAGTTGATGAGCGAGCCGTCCATAGACGGGTGGTCGGTGAAGGACCATCTACTACACCTTGCGCTGTGGGATGACATCCGGGCCAGCGAGGTGGTGCGTATCTCCGCCGGCCACGGCTCCGCCTGGCGCATGAAGGGTGAAGAGGACCAAGTCCTCAGCAGGCTGGCCTACGACCTGCGTCGAGACCTCTCGGTGGACCAGGCGAGATGGGAGCTGGCGACATCCAGGCAGCGGCTGGAGGAGGCTATCAGGTACGCCAGCGCCCGGGCCCTGGATGCTTCCCTCTACGGCGAGGCGGGCCTCCGCAGCGCCCACGAAGCCCAGCACACGGGATGGATCCGGCGGTGGCGGCGGGAAAAGGGGGTTTAGGCAGGCCTTGTGCTGGGTGCGGGGCCCTGGGGCCGCGGCCGTTGATGTTTGTTGCCTGTAAAGTGGATGGTCTTCGCAAGAGCCCGGAGGCCCCGAGGCCGGCAGTGGCTTTGGGCCCACGCCACTGGTGCTAGAGAGCAAGTGCGAAGCTTGTCTCTAAGATGCGGGGCCACGGCAATGGGACTTTGCGGACATGACTCGAACTTTCCTCGGCCAGACTGTGTCCAGATCAAGGCAGCCCCCAAGGCGAGACCAAGAGCTTACCCCTTGGTAGCACGCGGCATAGGGCGACCAATGGGCCGCCAAACTGGCAGCCTCTAGGCCAGTTGCAGTGCGGGAAAGTACCTTCTATGTATCCGCGGTCCCTGGTCAGCAGACGGTCGGCATGGATGGTGGCATGGGTGCCGATGAGGAAATCGGCCACCACATGTTGGCGTGGGATGAGCCTAGCGCCACAAAGAGGACAGTGAATGTCCTGGGAACTTCCACAAGAAGGGCAGAGGAGGGAAACTGGCCGCTGGTGAAGGTACTGGCGCCACGCCTTGCCCGCCAGGTAGAGGGTCTGGGCGCCTGAGGGCTGTAGCCGGATGTCGGAATCGTTCAGGAACCGAGGACTCCCCATGGCGCTGGCCGGGCACAAGGACATCCTACAGGGCGCCTATGCATTTGTGAAGCAAGCGGCGCCATTGCAGCATATCACGACGACAAGTATATTGCACAGCCTGGCTATGTTACGATTCCCGTCCTGCCTCACCGCCTGCTAGGCTAAGCGTGGCCAGGAGGATTCTCAGAGCCGTCAGGCACGCCCCTTGTGGAAGCGGGCGGAGCCCTTTGTGTTATTCTAGTGAGGCAGTCAGTTAAGGGCACCAAGATGTAACCATGGGGCAACCTTCGCACGTGTTTACTTGTACCACCCATCAGCCCTTGCCAGTGACATCGGGCAAGGGCGATATTTATTGCTTCAACTGCGTAGTGGAGGAGCACCAGAGCCAGGCCTACAACCTGGCTGGCCGCATACTGGGGGACTGGAACCTGGCGGAGGACGCCCTTCAGGAGGCCTTCCTTTCAGCTTACCGGGCCTTCAGCAGCTTCCGCGGCGGCAACCTGCGAGGATGGCTGATGCGCATCGTGTCCAACGCCTGCCTGGACATGCTCCGGGCCCGCAAGTCCCGCCCCAGCGTGTCCCTGGAGGAGACCATGGAGGCCGTGGGGACCGACTTCACTACCTCACCGGATCAGAGCCCCGAGGAGCAGGCCCTGACTGGGGAGCTGGGCAAGGTGATCCAGGACGGCCTGAAGGGCCTGCCCGAGGAGCAGCGGCTGGCTGTGGTGCTGGTGGATATCCAGGGCTACAGCTATGAGGAGGCCGCGGATATTTCCGGCGTCTCCCTGGGGACCATCAAGTCGCGCATCAGCCGGGCCAGGGCTGCCCTCCGGGACTTCCTCAGACAACACGGGGAACTTTTACCCTCTCAATTCCGTCAGAGTAGGTGAGGGCAAAAGTCATGAGGTGGTTTGGGAGAAAGCAAGACCAGCACGTGGCGCCGGCGCTGCTGTCCGAGTACCTGGACGGTAGGCTGAAGGGGCGTCAGGCTGAGCAAGTAAGGTTGCACCTGGAGGCCTGCCAGGGCTGCCGGGAGGAGCTGGAGTCGCTGAGGGCCACGGTGGCCCTGCTGAAGCGGATGCCCGTGGTAGCGCCCCAGCGGTCCTTCGTGCTGAGGGAGCGGCCCGTGTTCGCCCCCAAGCGCATGGTGCCTGTCTGGGCCATGGGGGCCGCGGCCTCCCTGGTGCTTCTGGCGTTCGTGGCGGTGGTGTCTCTGGACGTGGGGGGCGTCCTCTCCACCCACGGCGGGGCCTCGCCTAAGGATAGCTTCTCCTCCTTGTCGGCAAGGATAGAGGGCACGCAGACCACCATGGTCGCCCAGGGGACAACCCCTGGCAATGGCCAGGAGTCCCTGATGGGTCCGCTCCAGGCGACCCCAGGGCCGGCGGCTCCTTCCGCTGGCCCCCAGGGACAGGCTGACCAGGGTACAGCTCCAGGAGGGGAAGGCGCTACGATTACCGGACCAGAGGATATGGGCGAAGCACCCGGGCTGGAAACCGGCGACGAGACGGCCTTGGCCAGTGGCGGAGGGACACCCACCGCCTGGCGGTACCTAGAGGGTGTCCTAGCTGGGATATGGGCGGTGCTGATAGCGGTCACCCTGTGGATAGTGAAATCGCGGCGAGGTAGTGTCCGGGAGTAGTGTGGAACTTTTTCGCCGAGAGCTACGTCTTATCTGGTGAAGTCCCTCCAAAGAGGGCCGTGCAAAGGAGG
>DAOUBE010000074.1:0-4077 GCA_034432835.1 Dehalococcoidia bacterium
GGCCACCTCCTTTCTGGTCTATTCTCACCCAGAAGTGTGGCCCCTTCTGCTTCTACTTTTCCACGCCTACTGTCTCATATCTATCTGAACTTTTTCAGGCGCTTACTTAGAGGCCAGGGGGCATACTGAGGAGTGTGGTCAAGGGTGTAAAGGTGGAAAAGGGCCCTAGGGCCCTGGGGGTGGGCTCTTGATCTCAAGGTTGTACTTGCGGCCTAGAGCGCTGAGCCGCTCCATGTCTGGGGGGCCCGGGGGCGAGGGTGGCAATGTTCTGCTCCTGGCGGGCTCCCCAGCCTCCTCGAAGAACCTTTCGAACCCGGGCGGGGAGACCATGACCAGTAGTCTGGCTGGCTTTTCCCCTGGGTTGGAGAATCCGTGAAGGGTGCCCCTGGGTACCAAGACAAAGGAGCCCGGTCCCACCTCTACCCTCCGATCGCCTACCTGGAACGAGATGGTGCCTTCCAGCACGTAGAAGGACTCGTCTTCCCCGTGATGTACATGGGGCGGTGCCCCGATCAATGGGAGCGGTGCCACCAAATGCTCAAACAGACTGTAGGCACCACCGGTAACCTGCCCATCTGCCTTCTTCACAAACAGGTGGCCGAGGAACCAGGTGGCTTTACCCCCTTCTGGGGGAACGAGTGTGATTGGGTCGCTCATCTTGTCCTCCTTGTGGCTTGGCTTCTAGTGCACGGAGGCACTGTATGGCAACCAGGGTTGCAACCCGCACAGGTACTCAGTCGAAGCGGAAGACCCGCACCGCCACTATCCCCGTGATAACCACCCAGGCAGCCATGACGGCCAGCTCCAGGGGGAAGTCCCAGGGGCCTCCCCTCCAGGGCCACTCCCCGCATGGCCACCAGCAGCGGCGACAGAGGCAGGTACTCCACCACCACCCGCAGGGCATCGGGCAGGTTCTCCTTGGGGAAGAAGGTGCCCGAAAGGAACATCATGGGAAGGGAGACGGCGTTGCCCAGGCCCGAGGCCGCCTCCACGTTCTTAGCGAAGGCCCCGACGATGAAGCCAATGCTCAGGAAGGTCAGGTTGGCCAGCAGCATCAGCAGCCCTATGTACAGATAGTTGCCGTACAGGTGGCCGTTGAAGAGCAGTACGCCCACCGCCAGGATTACGACCGTCTGCATCAGGGCCAGCACCAGGTGGGCCAGCACCATGGCGCCAAAGAAGGTCCGTACCTTCAGGGGAGTCGCCAGGATGCGCTTTAGAATCTTCTGCTGCCGGTACAGCGCGATGGCCGAGGCCACCCCGATGACGGAGAAGGTCATGACCCCCATGGCGGCCAGGCCCGGCAGCAGGAAGTCGAAGTAGTTGAGTTGGCGTGCGCTGATGCCTTGGGGCTGCAGGTCCAGCATCCTGGGCGCCTGCAGCAGGGCCAGGTTGGTCTCATCCAGAAAGCGCCGCACTACCCCCACCACCACCGCCGATACCTGGTTACCCTCATCATAGACTAGGGTGAGGGTGGCGGGCTGTCCCATGGCCACTGATTCCGCCAGCCCGTCGGGGATGATGAGCAGGTAGCTCAGGTCGCCGTTACGCAGCTCCTGCCGTGCCGTCTCTTCATCCTGTCTCAGCTCCACCTCAAAGGTCTCCACCTGCTGGAGGTTGGCGATGAGCTGGCTGGACATCGGGTCGCTGGCGTGGTCCACCACCGCTATGGTTACCGTCGGGGCGTCGCCGGGGCTGAAGAGGCCAAACACTACCACGAATATCACGGGGAAGGCCAGCGCCCAGAATAGGGCCTGGCGGTTGCGGAAGATCATCTTCAGGTTGGCCAGGGTGAGGGAAGCCAGAATCTTCATGCAGCCTCTACTCCCGCAAGGCCCGGCCCGTCAGAGACAGAAAGACGTCCTCCAGGTTGGCGGAGACCACCTCCAGGTGGTCTATGGGGACCTCCTGCTGGCGCGCCCACTCCAGCAGGGCGTTCAGCGTCCTGGGCGCATCGGAGGATAGCAGCTCCACCTGGTGGTCCTCCCCTCGCTGCACTCCCTTCACCGAGTCCAGCCTCCCCAGGCTGCCGTGGTCCACGCCGTTGGGAGTGGAGAAGCGCACCCGGTAAGGCACGGGCAGCGACCGCACCAGGTTGGCCGGCGAGTCCAGGGCCACTATCTGCCCCTGGTCCATGATGGCAACCCGCTGGCACAGGGTCTGGGCCTCTTCCATGTAGTGGGTGGTCAGTACCACGGTGCGACCCTCTCGATGGATGTCCAGGATGAAGTCCCACAGGTTACGCCGGGCCTGGGGGTCCAGGCCGGTGGTGGGCTCATCCAGGAAGACCACCTCCGGGTCGTTGACCAGGGTGGCGGCGATGGTGAAGCGCTGTTTCTGTCCTCCCGACAGGCGGTTCACCGTGGAGTTGGCCTTGTCCTGAAGCCCTACCCGGGCCAGCAGCGCTTCCGGTTGCAGCTTCTTGCCGTAGAACTGGCCAAAGAGTTCCAGGATCTCCCGCAGGGTGAGGTAGTCGAAGTAGGCCGAGGCCTGGAGCTGGACTCCGATGCGCTCTTTGACTTTTAGGGTGTCCCGCTGGGTGTCCATGCCCAACACCGTGGCTCGGCCGGCCGTGGGCTTCAGGAGGCCCTCTATGCACTCCAGGGCCGTGGTCTTTCCCGCCCCGTTGGGGCCCAGGATACCGAAGACCTCGCCCCTACGTACCGAAAAAGAGACACCCTTCACTGCCGTGAGGGTGCCATAGTTCTTGACAAGCCCCTCCACCGCTATGACATCGTCTGCCATTACGCCTTGCATCTCCTTGCCGCAGCGCCGCGCATCTACATCCAGTATACCCCAGCACTTTCGTCCTGTAACGCCATTCCTGGGGTGGCTGGGCTGGACATTGCGGCCCTCGGCGGCTCGGCTATAATCTCGCCACGGCACCCTTACGTAACGGCGGCCTCGGAGAGCACCCCATTCCTTCATTTGAGGAGGGCAATATGCGCACAACCAACAGGATGAAGGCTAAGATGTACGCTGGAGAGCCGGCCATCGGGGTGCAGGTGAGTTTCTTCGCACCCCAGATAGTAGAGATGCTGGGGCTCTTGGGCATCGACTGGGTGATGCTGGACTGCGAGCACGGCTCCCTAAGCGACGAGTCGGTGGAGATCATGGCCATGGCGGCTCTGGCCTCGGGCACCACCCCCATCGCCCGCCCCAGGGCCAACCGCCCGGAGTATATCTTGCGGGTCCTGGACGCCGGCTGCCTGGGTGTCCAGGTCCCCCACGTGAACACCGCTGACGAAGCCCGGGCGGTTGTGGAGTCGGTGAAGTACGCACCTTTGGGTAAACGCGGCATCGCCGCACCCAGGGCCGCGGGCTACGGCGCCCTGGCAGGAGGCCGCAAGGAGTACATAGAGTGGTCTAACCGCGAGACCCTGGTGTGCGTGCAGATAGAGGAGGTGGAGGCCCTGAGGAACCTGGACCAGATCCTGAAGGTGGAGGGCATCGACGTCTTCTTCATCGGGCCTTCCGACCTGTCCCAGTCCATGGGCTACGGTGACAACCCGGGGCACCCCGAGGTCCTCAAGGCCATCCAGGACGGTTTCAAGAAGATCCTGGGGGTGGGCAAGCTGGCGGGCATCAGCGGCAACGATGAGTCCTTGAAGCGCTACGCCGACATGGGCGTGCGCTACCTTTACACCCACGCCAACCGCTACCTGGGCGACGGGGCCCGCAAGACCCTAGCCACCTTCGGTAGGAAGTAGGCCAGAGCTCGGCCAGCTGGCCCCGGGCCCATGGTATTGCCACGGTGCTCCGCGGTGGTAGGTGGGGCGCATCTGTGACATGGGGGTCCGGGGCTTGGCCTGAGTCCCCCTTCTCCCACAGGAAGAAGGGGGAATGTAAAGCTCAGGGGATTCTCCCCTGATACCCCTAGCAAGGGACTTTGTCCCCTGCACCCCTGGGGAATGTTGCCTAACTGACCACCCTGTCAAGGAGGAGGGCTTCTGTCCCTTGCACCTCTTACGTACGCCGAGATGAGGGATGCCCCTGGCTTAGGTACACCCTTTCAGGGCGTCATCAAAGCCATGTCGTCACTGTGAAAATGCCAGGGTCGCTATCTCCAGGGTTACC
>DAOUBE010000075.1:0-3938 GCA_034432835.1 Dehalococcoidia bacterium
GTTAAGAAGGGTGAGATTGTTGGCTTCTTAGGCCCCAACGGCGCCGGGAAGACCACCACCATGCGCATCCTGACCGGCTTCATGCCACCCAGCAGCGGCCAGGCCATCATCGCCGGCTACGACATCGTTTACCAGTCCCTGGAGGCCAGGAAGCGCATCGGCTACCTGCCGGAGACCGTGCCTCTGTACCTGGACATGACTGTGGAGAGCTATCTCCAATACATGGGCACCATTCGCGGCATGAGCTCCAAGGCTATACGCCAGCGTATCTCCGAGGTAATAGACCGTTGCCGCCTGGGCGACTACACCGACTCCCTCATCGGCAAGCTGTCCAAGGGCTTCCGCCAGCGCGTCGGCATCGCCCAGGCCATCCTCCACGAGCCACCCGTCCTCATCATGGACGAGCCCACCATCGGCATCGACCCCATCCAAGTGGTAGAGACCAGGAAGCTCATCAAGGAGCTGGGAGGGGAGCACACCCTCATCCTGAGCACCCACATACTCCCCGAGGTCAGCATGGTGTGCGAGAGGATACTGGTGATTCACGAGGGCCAAATAGTGGCTGAGGACAGGCCCACCGACCTTGCCACCAGGCTCCAGGGTGCCGAACGGGTGGAGCTGGAGGTCAGGGGCCCCAGCCCCGAGGTCATACAGGCTCTGCGCAACATCAAGGGCGTTCAGGACATCGTCCGCCATCGCGACGGAGAGATAAGCTCCTACACCGTGACCGCCCGCAGGGGTAGCGACCTGCGGGAGGAGATAGCCCGGGCCATTGTGAGCCGCGGCTGGGGCCTGTTGAAGATGGACGTCGTTGCCATGAGCCTGGAGGAGATTTTCCTCAAGCTCACCATCCACGAAGACCTAGAGGAGGTCAAAGCGTGAGGGACGTAGCAGCAGCAAAAGGCAGCCCGCTGAGTTCAGCCCTGAGCTGGCTGGCTGCTCCCCTGGACCGGACCATCAGGAACACCCTGGCGGTGGCCTGGCGGGATACTAGGGCCTACTTCTCCAGCCCCATGGGCTACATCGTCGGAGCCGTTTTCCTGGCCCTCACCGGCTATTTCTTCGTCGCCGACATCAGCCAGCCCCTGGCAGAGGCGTCGGTGCGGGGCTACCTGGGGCCAGCCACCTTCATCCTTATCCTCATGGCGCCCGTCCTTACCATGCGCCTAGTGGCCGAGGAGCAGAAGCTAGGCACCATCGAGCTGCTTCTCACCGCCCCTATCAAGGACTGGGAGGTAGTGCTGGGTAAGTTCCTGGCCAGCATGATCTTCTTTGTGGGAACCCTGGCCTTCACCCTCTACTACGTGGTCCTCCTCTACTGGTTCGGTGACCCAGACACCGGCCCGCTACTCACCGGCTACCTGGGCATCATCCTCTACGGGGCCGCCGCCCTGTCCGTGGGGCTCCTGGCCTCCACCCTCACCAGCAACCAGATCGTGGCCGCTGTGGTGGGCTTCGGCCTGCTCCTCCTGCTGTCCCTCATAGACCAGACCGCCAGCCTGGTTAGCGGCATCCCTGCGGAGATCCTCAGCCAGATCTCTCTCAGCGCCCACTATGACGACTTCTCCCGGGGCGTCATAGATACCAGCAACCTAGTGTACTACATAAGCGTCACCGCCCTGTTCCTGTTCCTGGCGGTAAGATCCTTGGAAAGCCGACGGTGGAGGTAACGTGATCGAGGGACGTGGACCTGAACAGAACGAGAACGAGCAGCTTTCGGGCACCTTAGCAGGTACCATACGTTCCGTTTTCAAGGGCCTGGGAGCGGTATCTAGCAGCATAGGCCTGGCTGGGGTGGCGGCCCTGGTACTGGGCATTGTCCTGTTCCTCTTTGTGGCCGACCTGCGTACCTTCTCCTACGTCATCCTGGGAGTATCGGCCCTGCTGCTCCTGGCCTTCATGATCATCTCCTGGGACACGGTGAGCCGCGCCATCACCGGCCGTCAGGGCCGGTACGGGGCCAACACCGCCGTCATGGTGCTGGCCTTCGGAGGCATTCTGGCCCTGGTCAACTTCATCACCATGAATAATGTAGCTCGAATAGATGTCACGGCGGTGAAGCAGTTCAGCCTGGCGCCCAGAACGGTCAACCTTCTGAAGGAGCTGCCCGAGCCTGTGGAGGCCATCGGTTTCTTCGACCCCACGGACCCTCAGCAAATGGTGGTCAGGAACCAGGTGGATGACCTGCTTCACGAGTTCCAGCGTCGTTCCGATAGGTTCACCTACCGGTACGTGGACCCGGACCTGGACCGGGTCACCGCCCAGTACTACCAGGTGACCCAGTACCAGACCAGTGTCTTTGAAGGTAAGGAATCGGGGCGTAGGCACTCCATCGTCGCCCCGGCCCAGGAGCAAGACCTGGTCACCGCCCTGCTCATCGCCACGGGAGTGGACCAGAAGCGAGTCTATTTCCTCACCGGGCACGACGAGCGAAGCATCCTGGACGTGCAGGACCGCAGCTCGGGCTTCGGCTTTGCCGCCGGCGGGCTCATGAGCGATAACTATCGCGTTACGGAGCTGAACCTGCTCCAGGTGGAAAGCGTCCCCCAGGACACGGCGGTACTGGTGGTGGCCGGGCCCAAGAGAGACCTTCAGGAGGGCGAGACGGCTAAGCTGGACCAGTACCTTAAGCGCGGCGGCAACATGGTCTTCCTCCTGGACCCCGAGACTCCACCCACCTTCCGCCAGTTCCTTGAGCGGTGGGGCCTCAAAATACCCGAAGGTCAAATCATTGACCTAGCCAGCGCCATCGCTGGCGACCCCAAGACGGTGGTGGTGCCCCGGTTCCGCTACCCGCCTCAGGTAACCCAGGGGGGTCAAGTGACCGTGGGCCTCAGCGATACCTACTACGCTGGCGTCCCTTCCATCCAGCCCGCCAAGAACCCCCAGGAGATGCCCACGGTGGCCCTATACCAGTTGGCCATCACCAGCGCCAACAGCTTTCTGGTCAAGGACCCCAACCAGACTCAGCCGGCCGAGGGCGACCCCCAGGGTCCCTTCGTCATCGCAGCCGCGGCGGAGGCCATCGGGCCCGTGGACGAGCCGCTCCCCGCGGACCCCGCCCAGGCCCCCAGGGCCAAGATCGTGGTGTTTGGGGACTCGGACTTTGCCAGCAACCTGTGGTTCTTCAACTCCACCAACAGCGACTTCTTCCTCAACGCCGTGAACTGGTCTGCCGGCGACGTCAACTTGATCGACATACGCCCCAAGCCCCGCATCTTCCGAGAGTGGGTAGTCACCCGCACCGAGATGGACTTCGTTCGCTACTCCTCCTGGTTCCTACTCCCCCTGGCCATGGCAGCCCTGGGAGGGGTGGCCTGGTGGCGGCGCAGGTAGGGGGACGGTGCCATGAATGTAAGACTGTCAGTCCTGCTGGTAGTGGTGTTGGCCTTCATCGGGGGGTTCATCTACTTCTCCCAGTTTGGCAGGGCGTCCAAACCCCTGGAGGACCGGCCCCTCTTCTACAGGGTCAACCCCGACGACATTATCCACATCTCCGTCAGCCATGAGGACAAGCAGGTGGCCTTCAAGAAGGTGGATGCGGCCAAGTGGGTCTTCGACAATCCGGAGGAGACCCCCGTCAACCCCGACAGGTTCTCCGGCACCACCTACCTCCTCAGCGGCCCCAGGGCGGAGCGCCTCTTCGCCGAGAACGTGGAAGACCTCTCGGTGTACGGCCTGCAGCCCCCCAAGAGCGTTGTGGAGGTGACCCTCAGGGACGGGCGCAGCTTCAGGTTCCACTTCGGCGACAAGAACCCCGCAGGAGACCTCGTGTACGCACGCTTCGACGATGACCCCCGCGTCTTCCTGATCACCTCGTCGTGGAGCGACGTGCTCATCCGTCTGGCCACCGAGCCTCCCACACCTACTCCCGAACCCGAAACCACTCCCCAGGCCAGTATTACCCCTCAGGCTACAGCTACCCCTGCCTAGCCTGG
>DAOUBE010000076.1:0-6613 GCA_034432835.1 Dehalococcoidia bacterium
GGGCCACCTCCTTTCTGGTCTATTCTCACCCAGAAGTGTGGCCCCTTCTGCTTCTACTTTTCCACGCCTACTGTCTCATATCTATCTGAACTTTTTCATAGCCTCGGAGCTAGTCCGGCGGCTGCAATATCCCTCAAAAGTTGTCAGGACACTTTGCCCTCCTTGCAACGGTTTGGTTCGACGAAATTCGTCGCACCACGGCCACCTTCCCAGGACACGCCCGGTCCCAGCGTTTATAGGTTATTACGTCTGGACTGGCCTCCGTGGATTCCTGCTATCGGCCGGCCAGGCCGGAGCCAGTTTCCCCGGCCGGAGGCCGGCTTTCTTGTGGCCCTTGGCGCCTTGGTCTAAACTGTGGGTGCTTTAGGCCTTCCACTTCAGGAGGTTGTGATGAAACCAACGGTGTTTGCCACTGGACTGAACTTTCCCGAGGGGCCGGCCTTCGATAGGCAGGGAAATCTCTTCGCCGTTAATAACCGCGGCCAGGATGTGTATAAGATAACACCCGACGGTAGGGTCAGCGTGTTGCTGAGGACAGGGGGACAGCCCAATGGGCTGGCCTTCGACCGCAAGGGGAACTTGTACCTGGCCGAGTGGGGTCTCCGGGCGGTGATGCGCATCACCCCCGACGCCCGGATGTCTGTCTTCGTGGACAGCTACAGCGGTGTACGGCTCCACGCCCCCAACGACATGGTGTTCGACCCCGAGGGCAACATGTATTTCACGGACCCCATCCGCTACCCCGAGCCGGACCCATGTATCAGCCCAGTGTATAAGGTAACGCCCAGGGGTCGAATATCTCTGGTGGCCGAGGGTTTTCACTTCCCCAACGGCATCGGGTTGTCTCCTGATGCCCGGACCCTGTACGTGGCGGAGACCCGGGCTAACCGTATAAGCCGCCTTGCCATTAAGGCCGATGGTTCCTTCGGTAAGCCGGAGCCCTTCGCCTACCTGGGTGAGGGGGCCAAGCCCGACGGCATGTGCCTGGATGAGGAAGGGAACATAGTCCAGTCCCTCTTTGGCAACGGGAAGATAC
This sequence comes from Dehalococcoidia bacterium, assembly GCA_034432835.1. GTDB lineage: Bacteria > Chloroflexota > Dehalococcoidia > Lucifugimonadales > DAOUBE01 > DAOUBE01. The sequence continues at coordinate 1,037 of DAOUBE010000076.1, forward strand.
TGGTGGTGTCGCCGGAGGGAAAGATACTGGACAGCTACGACACCGGCGGGCCCCACTGCACCAACGTCTGCTTTGGAGGGCCAGACTTGAAGACCCTCTACGCCACGGTGCCTGGCCTGAACGCCATAGTCACTTTCCCCTACCCCCGCAGGGGCCTCAGGCTCTTCCCGGACAGGTAAGCAGGTAAACATGGAGAGGGTGCGAAGGACCCAGCAGAGTTCACCCCTTCGGCGTCCTTTCCCTACGCTCAAGCCTTGAGCTCATCAGGGCAATCTCTGAGCCCACTTCGCCTCAGGGGCCATACCCTCTAGCGGCCACCTAGGGGAAATGGGGGCCAGGGTTCGAGCCCTTGGGGGATTCTTCCTATGTTACTCCCCAGCAAGGTAGGAGTCCCCTGTCTCTCTCAGGGGAGATCTGAACCGCCGGGCGGGCGAGAAGAACCCCCGGCCGGAGTATTATCTTGAGCAAGGGTTTGTGCTATACTCCAGCCAATCTATCCAACCTGATAACACAGCAGCAAGGATGGACCTATGTCTGAGTCTGACGGAATCCGGTTCCTGGAAGGAGGTACTGTCACCAGCCCCCGGGGCTTTGTGGCAGGCGCCACCTACGCAGGTATCAAGACCTATGCCGAGGACAAGTTAGACCTGGGCCTACTAATGTCCCAATACCCCTGCAGCGTGGCTGCGGTTTTCACTACCAACAAGCTAAAGTCTGCCTCGGTCATCCTGTGCCACGAGAGGGTCTCCAAGGGGCGTGTCCGGGCCCTGGTGGTGAACAGCGGCATAGCCAACACGTGTGTTGGCCAGCAGGGCTACAAGGATGCCCAGGAGACCACTGCCCTGGCAGCCAAGCACCTGGACCTGGACCCTGACGAGGTGGCCATCTGTAGCACCGGTGTGATTGGTGTGGAGCTGCCCATGGCCCTCATCCGGGCGGGCATACCCAAGATCGAACTCTCACCCAGGGGGGGCCACGACCTGGCCAGGGCCATCCTGACCACGGACACCCGGCCCAAGGAGGCGGCGGTCTCCTTCCGCCAGGGAAGCAGGACCGTCAACATCGGCGGCATCGTGAAAGGTGCCGGCATGATCCACCCCAACATGGCAACCATGCTTTCCTTTATCACTACCGACGCGGAGATGGAGCAGGGCCTCCTCCAGCGCGCCCTGAAGGAGGCGGTGGACCAGTCCTTCAACATGGTGTCCGTGGATGGGGACACCAGCCCCAACGATACGGTGTTGCTCCTGGCTAATGGCGCCGCCGGCGCCGGTCCCATCATGGCCAGCACCCCCGAGTACGCCAAGTTCCTGGAGGCCCTTACGGCGCTCACGGTCCACCTGGCCAAGGAGATAGCCAGGGATGGAGAGGGTGCCCATCGCCTGCTGGAGGTGGTGGTGGAAGGTGCCGTCACCCTGGAGGAGGCCCGTATGGCTGCCAGAACTATCGTCTCCTCTAACCTGGTGAAGGCCGCCGTGCACGGGGCAGACCCCAACTGGGGGAGGGTGGTCACTGCCCTGGGCCGGAGCGGCGCCGAGATGGACGCTGATAGAATCGACCTATACATCAATGACGTATGCATTCTGTACCAGGGGACTCCTATCCCCTTCCACAAAGACGCTGTGGTGGCTATCATGCGAGGTCCGCAGGTCTCTTTCCGTGTTTGCCTGAACTTGGGCCAGGCTCGGGCGACCGCTTGGGGCTGCGACCTGAGCGAAGACTACGTCACCATCAACAGCGCCTACACAACCTAGCCCAGACTTGCTTTACATGGCCCACGGCGAAACAATAGGGGGATTGGCGGGCCGCCCTGTAGTGGTCAAAATCGGAGGGAGCACCCTGGGCAGCCATGACACAACCCTTGAGGATGTAGTCGCTCTTCACAAACAGGGGACCCCCATAGTGGTGGTCCACGGGGGCGGCAAGGTCATTACCCAGTGGATGGAGCGCCAAGGCTCCGTGCCCAGGTTTGTCCGCGGCCTTCGGGTCACCGACCCCCAGAGCCTGGAGGTGGTGGTAGCCGTCCTCACCGGCCTGGTCAACAAGCAACTGGTGGCCTCCGTCCTGGCCCTGGGTGGTAAGGCGATAGGCCTCAGCGGAGTGGATGGAGCCCTCCTGGAGGCGCGTATCGCTGACCCAGAGCTGGGCCTGGTGGGACAGGTGGTGAAGGTAAACCCTGAGCCTATCCTGGATGCGCTGAAGGCTGGGTACATCCCCGTGATAGCCCCTGTGGGGCTACAGTGCCTGGAGGACCTCTCCCAGACCGGGGGGATACTGAACATCAACGGCGATACCGCCGCCGGGGAGATCGCCCACGCCCTGCCAGCCCGGGACCTGGTCTTCCTCACTGACGTCGAGGGGGTCATGGACAGCGCCGGTCGGGTGGTCCCCCGCCTCACCAGACGGCAGGCCCAGATATTCCTTCGCTCGGGAGTAGCCAAAGGGGGCATGATCCCCAAGCTAGAGGCCTGTGTCCGGGCTGTGGAGCGTGTCCCCACTGCGGAGATCATCGACGGGCGCAAGCCCAGGGCACTCCTCAACCTCCTAGCGGGAGAAACCACTGGCACTCGTGTGGTGGCTCGCACATCCTGAGGGCTTGACCAGCGGCCAGTGATTATGGAAGGCTCGCTGTAATGTACTTTGTCTGGGGAAACGGAGGCTCCGCACCCCCGCCAGGCTCCATTGGGGCAGTGCCCCCAGCCGTTTTCAGGGTGATCCGCTGGGCGCTGTTGGGCCTGGTCGCCATCGGCGTCATCGTCCTCCTCAACGTCATCAAGACCGTCTATACCGACTGGCTCTGGTTTGACCACCTGGGGTACCGGAGCGTTTATACCACTGTCCTCTCCGCCAGGATCTGGTTGTTCTTTGCGGGGGCGGTCACCTTTGCCGCTCTGTTAGGGGTGAACCTGTACCTGGCCCACCGGTTCTCTCGGGGGGAGTCTATACTGCCTCTGCCCAGGGATATACGGCAGCTACTTCAGGTGGGAATGAGCCTGGGGGTAGGTACTACGGTCTTCCTTTCCAGCCTGATCTTCGGCCTGGTGGTGTCCAACCGGTGGGACACCTTCCTCAAGTTGATCAACGCCACCCCCTTTGGGGAGTCTGATCCGCTCTTCGCTAAGGACATCTCCTTTTATGTATCCACGCTCCCGGTCCTCAATTTCATCCAGGGCTGGTTCCTGGGGGCTGTCATCACCGTGATACTGGCCTCACTGCTCATGTATATGGTCAACTTCTCGCTTAGGGGCACGTCCTTCCTGCCGCACCGGCGTATTCTGGGCCACTTTGCGGCCCTGGGCGCGGCCCTGATGGTGGTGACCGCTGCCAACCACCTGCTAGACATCTACGAATTGGTTTACTCCAGTCGCGGGGCCGCCTTTGGCGCCGGCTACGCCGACGTCCACGCTCGCTTGCCCGCCTTGAGGCTACTTACGGCGGTGGCCCTGGTCTCGGCCATCCTCTTTGTGGGGAGCATCTTCACGGGCGGCCTTCGGCTGATGCTGGGTGCCCTGGGACTGTGGGTGGTATCGGCCATCGTGGTGGGGGCCATCTTTCCTGCCTTGTTCCAGCGCTTTGTGGTAAACCCCAACGAGCTGGCCAGGGAGGAGCAATTCATCGCCAGGAACATAAGCGCCACCAGAAGGGCCTACAACCTGGACCGTATCCAGGAGGTCCAATATCAGGTCAGCCCCGGCATAACCCCTGAGGTGGTAGCCAACAACCCCCAGACCATCAACAACATCCGGCTGTGGGACCACCGGCCACTGCTGGACGTTTACAACCAGCAGCAGTTCCTGCGGCTCTACTACAGGTTCTTTGACGTTGACGTGGACAGGTACATGGTCAACGGGGAGTACCGCCAGGTGATGCTTTCGGCGCGGGAGCTGGACCCTGATAACCTGCCCGCCGATGCCCAGCGTTGGATCAACCGGAAGCTCCAGTACACCCACGGCTACGGGGCCGTAGTCAGTCCTGTCACGGAGTTCACCGCCGATGGCAAGCCCGTGTTCCTGCTCAAGGACATCCCTCCCACGGCTACCAGCGACGGGCTGGCGCTGGAGCGGCCCGAGGTGTATTACGGTGAGAATACAAAGGACTACGTCATCGTTAACAGCATGACGGAGGAACTGGACCACCATCCCCCTGAAGGTCAGCCGGTGTACTCCCGTTACCAGGGCGAGGGTGGGGTGGCCCTGAGCTCCTTCCTGCGCCGCCTGGCCTATGCTTGGCAGATGGGAGACCTTAACATCCTCATCAGCGGCCAGATCACTCCGGACAGCCGGATACAGTACCGGCGGACTATCCAGGACCGGATCAGGACCATAGCCCCCTTCCTGCTCCTGGACCCGGACCCCTACCTGGTCATTGCCGATGGCCGGCTCTGGTGGATGCAGGATGCCTATACCGTAGTGGACACCTACCCCTACTCTACCCCCACGGGCGGCATCAACTACATCCGGAACAGCGTAAAGATCGTCATGGACCCCTACGACGGCAAGGTGAACTTCTACGTGTTCGACCCCAATGACCCTGTGCTGCGCATCTACCAAGAGGCCTTCCCCGGCCTGTTCCGCCCTAAGGAGGAGATGCCCCCTTCCTTGCGGAGCCACGTGCGCTACCCTGAGCAGTTGTTTCTGGTCCAGTCCCGCTTGTACCTGAACTACCACATGACCGACCCCCGGGTCTTCTTCAACAGGGAGGACCAGTGGGCCATTCCCCAGGAGACCTTCTTCGGCAAGTCCCAGACGGTGGAGCCCTACTATCTGATAATGAGGTTGCCCGGAGAACCGGAGGAGGAGTTCGTTCTGATCCTGCCCTTCACGCCGGCCAACAGGCCCAACCTTGTGGCCTGGCTGGCCGCTCGCAGTGATGACCCCCACTACGGCGAGGTGAAGGCCTACCTGTTCCCCAAGGGCAGCCAGGTGGACGGGCCCAGCCAGGTGGAGGCGCGCATCGATAACGACACCTTCATCTCCCAACAGTTCACCCTGTGGGGCCAGGCAGGCTCAGAGGTGATTCGGGGGCACCTGCTGGTCATACCCATCGAGGACACGGTAATCTATGTGGAGCCCATCTTTTTGCAGGCGGAGGGGTTTAAGTTTCCCGAGCTGAAACAGGTTATAATTGCCACGTCCAACAAAGTAGTCATGAGACCCACCCTCCAAGAAGGGCTGCTGGCCCTGCTGGGCCAAGCGCCTCCCACCTTGCCTCCTGGGGGCATCGCATCGGGGGAGGTCCAGCGGCAGATCGAGGAGATAAGCCGGGCCCTGGAGGAGCTGAGAAGGGGCCTCATAAGCCTTGAGGAAGCCTTGAACCGACTGAAGCAGATTATCGGAGGTACGACGCAGTGAGCACCAACTGGATGGAGCTGGAAAAGAAGTACTACATGTTCACGGTCAGGCGCCAGCCTATCGTCATAGAGCGAGGCAAGGGGACCCGGGTGTGGGATGTGAACGGCAAGGAGTACCTGGACTTCACCGCCGGTTGGGCTGTGAACAACGTGGGGCACTGCAACCCGGAGGTGGCCAAGGCCATCGCGGAGCAGGCGTCCACGCTGATGCAGACGTCCAACCAGTT
>DAOUBE010000077.1:0-4338 GCA_034432835.1 Dehalococcoidia bacterium
GGGGGCCACCTCCTTTCTGGTCTATTCTCACCCAGAAGTGTGGCCCCTTCTGCTTCTACTTTTCCACGCCTACTGTCTCATATCTATCTGAACTTTTTCAATGCCTTCAACCCGCGGGGCCGGAGATAGAACGGGGAGACGGTGAACAGGCACCGTCTCCCCCACAGGGCTGCTTACCCAAGCGCCAGGCGTCTAGATGAATATAGGCGCCAGCACCAGCGTTATGGTGCTCAGGAGCTTCACCAGAACGTGCAGTGAGGGGCCTGCCGTGTCCTTGAAGGGGTCGCCCACGGTGTCCCCCACCACAGCCGCCTGGTGGGCTAACGAGCCCTTGCCCATGTGCTCGCCGTGGGGGTTGGTCAGCCCCCCTGCCTCGATGAATTTCTTGGAGTTGTCCCAGGCACCGCCGGCGTTGTTCATTACTGTCGCCAGGATGATGCCGCCGATGGTTCCCACCATAAGTAGGGAGGCCACGGCCTCGGCCTTCAGTATGACGCCCACTAGGATGGGCATGGCCACGGCCAGGAGCCCGGGGGCGATCATCTCCCGCAGGCCAGCCTTGGTGGTGATGTCCACGCAGCGGGCGTAGTCTGGCCTGGCCGTGCCCTTCATTATGCCCGGATTCTCACGGAACTGCCGGCGTACCTCTTCGATGATATCGCTGGCGGCCCGGCGCACGGCCCTTATGGCCAGGGCCGAGAACAGGAACACCAACATGACGCCCAGTAGGCCGCCTACGAAGACCTCGGGCTTGGCCAGGTTCACCGCCTCCAGGGGAGCCCCCCGGATCTTGGCCACCTCGTCCAGGTAGGCGCTGAACAGCAGGAAGGCCGCCAGACCGGCGGAACCCATGGCGTACCCCTTGGTCAGGGCCTTGGTGGTGTTACCCACCGCGTCCATGCGGTCGGTGATGTCCCGGACCTGGCCGCCCACGCCGGACATCTCCACTATGCCATTGGCGTTATCGGTGATGGGCCCGAAGGTGTCCATGGCTAGCACGTAGGCCGCGGTCATGAGCATGCCCATGGTAGCCACCGCCGTGCCGAACAGACCGCCGTTGGGCAGTTGGGCACCGTTGGGCATGGTCAGGTGGTCTCCTAGCCAGAAGGCCAGCAGAATGGCGATGCCTATCACCACGGCGGTGGACAAAGTGGTCTCAAACCCCACGGAGATGCCTGCCAGGAAGTTGGTGGCGGGGCCGGTGCGAGACGAGTCGGCGATCTCTTTCACCGGTCTGTACTTGGATTCGGTGTAGTACTGGGTAATGTACACGAAAGCGATGCTGGTGGCGATGCCCACCAGGCCAGCCAGGAAGAGCCAGACGGGGTTAGCTACCATATCCCCCATCATCACCCACGTAGCCACGGCCAGGCCCACCACAGAGGCGGCCACGGCCACGGAGTAGCCGCGGTTGAGGGCCTTCATGGGGTCCTCGCCCTCCTTGCCGCGCACCGAGAGGATGCCGATGGTGGTGGCGATGATGCCGAAGGCGCGAATCACCAGCGGGAAGAGGATCCAGACCTCCGGGTGGGGGAGGCCCGCCTGGCGGGCCGCTAGGAAGGCCGCCACGCCCAGGATCATGGCACCGATGTTCTCCGCCGCCGTGGACTCGAAGAGGTCAGCGCCGCGGCCCGCGCAGTCGCCCACGTTGTCGCCCACCAGGTCGGCCACCACCGCCGCGTTGCGGGGGTCGTCTTCTGGTATCCCCTGCTCCACCTTACCCACCAGGTCCGCCCCAGTGTCGGCGGCCTTGGTGTAGATACCGCCGCCTAGCTGGGCAAAGAGGGCCACGAAGCTGGCCCCAAAGCCGAAGCCCACGATGAGGAAGGGGGCTAGGTCTGGCTTGCCCGAACCACCGTAGGCGTAGTAGATGGCGGTGACGCCCAGGAGGCTGAGGGCCACGATGAGGAAGCCTGAGACGGCGCCGCCCCGCAGGGCCACATCGATGGCCTCCCTCAGCCCACCCTTGGCCGCGGCCGCTGCCGTTCTTACGTTGGCCTTCACCGATATGAACATGCCTATGAAGCCCGAGAGCCCCGAGGCGAAGGCCCCCACCAGGAAGGCCACGGCGGTACGCCAGCCCATGCCTAGCTTGTCGCTGGTGTTGATGATGCCGTCGCCGTTGAGGTCTGTCTGAGACAGAAAGGCCAGCAATATTCCCATAAGGACTGCCGCAGCCACAGCCAGCAACGCTATGGTGCTGTACTGGCGCCTCAGGAACGCCATGGCGCCCTCAAATATCCTGTCACCTATGTCCCGCATGGCTGGGGTACCCGTGTCCCGACGCAGGACGTCACGGGCCAGCAGGAAGGCGAATAGGACCGCCCCTATGCCAGCTACAGGGACTAACCAGACAAGTGCCATTAGGGAAGCCTCCTTTAACTACCGGTATATTGCAGCCAATCTAGGCCAGGCTGGATAGGGAAGTATTGTCCCTCTCTCACCTGAGTTCGTGTCCACTAGGACGATTGCGAAATCGATCACAATTTCCACGCCTTTGCAAGGCCTTTCGGATTAACCCAACAGCTACCCAACTTCCCGCCCTTCCGATAGGGACAGCCGTTCAATAAGCTCCCTCTGCCTCTGGGCCAGGGTCAGGTCCCCCCTGGTCCGCTCCAGCACCGCCCTCAGCGCATCGGTGGTCCTGCGCAGGCCCCCGGTAATGGCGTCGGGGAAGTCCAGGGTCACCAGTAGGCTGTAGATGTCGTCCATCACCGCCATCAGCTCCTCGTTCCTGGCGTCGTCCCCCCGGCGCATGGAGTCCAGGATGTAGCGCCGCAGCTCACTGGCGGCCTCGGCCAACCCGTTCAGGTAGGGTGCCAGCCCTACTCCCAGCTCCTGGAAGCCAGGCAGCCGCTCCGCCGATAGCACCGCCAGCAGGATGGTGGCCTCGGCATACTCCTTTCCCGCATCCCCCAGGAACCCCGCGTAGTACACCTCCGGGTAGTCCTTCAGGGCCTCCGCCGCCCGCTGGTAGTCAGCCCTGGCCTGCTGCAGAAGGGCCGCTCCCTCGGCCATCTGCCGACGGTGCATGGCCCGGATGGCGTTGGCCGAGTAGCGTATTACGCTGCGGCAGAGGTTCAGGGCCTCCTCCCGGGCCTTGTGGACCCGGGTCAGCTCCGCCAGGGAGGCGTCCCCTATGGCCCGCAGCTCCTCTTGCCAGTCCCTTTCCATTAGGCTCTACCTCCCGCTGCCAGGATGCCCTGGACCAGCCGCTGCGCCGCCTGCTGGGGGTCGGGCGCCAGAGACACGGCGCTGACCACGCATATCGCGTCGGCCCCCGCCTTCACCACAGGTCCCACGTTCTCCTCCTTTATGCCCCCGATGGCCACCACGGGCAGGCTGACCTGTTGCCGCACACGGCGCAGTGTCTCCAGCCCCGCCGGGCGGGTCCTCTCCTTGGTGGAGGTAGGATATATGGAGCCGACGGCTATATAGTCGGCCCCCTGGGCCTGGGACTCCAGGGCCTCGCTCACCAGGGCGTTGGAGCGGCCCACGATCTGCCAGGGTTCCAGGATCCTCCGCACCTCGGCTACGGGCAGGTCCTGCTGGCCTACGTGCACCCCGTCAGCTCCCGCGGCCACCGCCAGGTCAGCGTGGTCGTTGATAATGAGCACGGCCTGGTGCTGACGACACAGCTCCTGGAGCGCCCACGCCAGGGGCAGCGACTGGCCCTTGTCCCTGGCCTTGTCCCGTAGCTGGAGTATCCTGGCCCCGCCCTCTAGGGCAGCCCTGGCTATCTCCAAGGGTTCCCTGCCACCGGTGACCTGAGGGTCTATGATGACATACAGCCCGAAGAGGCGCTGCCTGACCCTGGCCCGCAGGCGGGCCCCCAGCCGCGACGCCAGCCCCTCAACGGCCTGGGCAGCTTCCTGGGCCCACTGAAGGGCGCCGTCCCGGCTGTCTGACCCAGCAGTTCCCAACATCAGCCCCAGGAGAGCATGTATCGAGGCCGCCAGTGCCAGGGCCTGCTCCAGTTCCACGGCCCCTTGGGGCTCGCCGGCCGGAGGTACGGCTGCCGGCTGGCGGGCTACCAGGGCCTCCAGCCGGGCGGCCAGGGCCCCGTCACCCAGCCCCTCCCGCGAGAAGTGGGCCAGGGCTGCCAGCCCTTGGTGCAGCGCGGACCACTGGGTTTCCCTCAGCGTCGGTGTCACCTCGTCCTTCTGTTGCCTGGGTTACTGGTCGTCTAGCTTGTCGCCGCCGGCGCCGTCCCCGTCTTGGTCCTCCAGGTCATCTTCCAGGTCGTCGGGCATATGGCCCTGCTCCAGCTCCTCCACCATCTGGTCGAACTCCGGCCCCACCTCCTCCCCCATCTCTGCTTTGAGACGCCTCATCCAG
>DAOUBE010000078.1:0-18403 GCA_034432835.1 Dehalococcoidia bacterium
TGGGAGAAGGCATAACCCATCTCGGGTGACCGGAGGTGCGGCTACAGGATAGTGTCTTTACTGCAAGGGCTGGCCTGAGACCAGGGGGAGGGTAGGGGGCAGGGCAGCCTGGCCACGGTGTGCAGTCTCCCGTCCGCGGTGCCCCCAGGGGTGCAGGGGACAGAGTCCCCTGCTAGGGGTGCCAGGGGATTCTCCCCTGAACTTTACATTCCCCCTTCTCCCACAGGGAGAAGGGGGACTTAGGGGGATGAGGGTTATAAGGGGGAGCCTCGAGGGGGATGGTAATCCCCCTCGACCAGAGAGGGGGAGCTTTGACGAATCCAGAAGACCTCTTCCACCAGGGAGAGGATGGGGATAGAACTAGCCTTAGATGGGGGATACCATGAACAACCCAGAGTGCATCTTCTGCAAGATCGCCCGGGGCGAGGTAAAGAGCGACATCCTCTACCGGGACGATACCGTCTTTGTCATCCGGGATATCCGGCCCAAGGCCCCTACCCACCTGCTGGTGATGCCTCTGGAGCACGTCACCTCCCTGGCATCGCCCAGGCCTGGCCAGGAAGCCATCCTTGGCCACATGCTCACCGTGGCCGGCCAGATGGCCAAGCGAGAGAAGGTGGACGTGTCAGGCTATCGGCTCATCATCAACCAGGGGCCGGACTCGGGCCAGGAGGTGCCCCATCTGCACCTGCACGTCCTTGGCGGCAAGCGCCTTGGAGCTATGGGGTAGTCGGAGGTGGCACGCTCGGATATAGTGCAGGCTATAGAAAGGCGTCTCCAAGGGCTGCCCCAGGGTCTCAGGGAGCACATCTACCGAGTCCGGGAGCTGGCCGCTGCCCTGGCCCGCCACTATGGCATCGATGCTGAAAAGGCCTGGTTAGGAGCCTCGGGGCACGACATCATGCGGGCCGTTCCGGGCCAGGAGCTCCTGGAGCGCGCCCGGGCCCTGGCTCTACCCATTACCGACGTGGACGAGTACTTTCCCGTCCTGCTCCACGGGCCTGTAGCTGCCGAGACCCTCCGTCGGGAGGACGGCCTGGCCGACTCCGAGGTGTACGACGCCATCTACTGGCACAGCACCGCCAGGCGGGACCTGGGGCCTGTGGGCAAGGTAGTCTTCCTGGCGGACAAGCTGGACCCCCACAAATCCGACCGCTACTCCTACCTGGAGGAGATGGCGTCCCTGGCGCGCCGGGACCTGGACTCGGCCCTTCTCATGTTCCTGGACTGGGAGCTCAAGGCTCTCCTGGAGGCCGGCCGGCCCATCCACCCTGCGACCGTAGAGGCCCGCAACCAGCTCCTGCTCCACCCAAGCCCGCCAAAGTAGGAGCTTTTACCTGTAGGGGTCGCAGAGGTCGTGGAGGGTTTGCAGGTATAATTCACTCTCCGCGGCCTCTTGCTTCTGCGCCATGTTCTTGAGGGTGGGGCTGGTGGGCATACCCGGACAGTGAGGGTGGTATGGACCTGTTGCTGGCCATAGGGCAACTGGTGCTGGGGCTGGCCCTGCTCCTGGGCGGGGCCGAGCTTTTCACCCAGCAGGCCTCCCGGGCCGCCCGGAGGTTGCGCATCACCACCCTGGCCGTGGGGTTGCTCTTCGCTGGGGCGGAGCCCGAGGAGCTGTTCACCGCAGCCATAGCCGCCGCCAAGGGGGCGCCGGGCATCGCCCTGGGCGATGTGGTGGGTACCAATGTCACCATCATCGCCCTGGCCCTGGGGCTGGCGGCCATGATCCTGCCTGTCAAAGCCGAGCGGGGCAGCCTGCGCCACGGCGTCCTCACCCTGCTGGCCGCCTTGCCGGCCACCGCCTTCCTGGCCTGGGGCCAAGTCCCGCGCTGGGCCGGGGCTATACTGGTCCCCCTCTACTTCCTGTACATCGGCTACATCGTGCTTCGAGAGCGCATACCCGTGGAGATGGAGGGGCTAGAGCTGGACGAGGTGTTGGAGAACCCTGGCCACCGGCTATCCCAGGGGGGCCTGTTGTCGGTGGTCCTGGTGGTGCTGGCCTTGGCGGTAATGGGGGGTGGTGGCAACTTCACCGTGGACGGGGCCCGGGGCCTGGCCCAGTGGCTGGGGGTGGGCGAAGGGGTAGTGGGGCTGACGGTGGTGGCTCTGGCTACCTCGGCGGAGATGCTCTTCCTGGCGGTGGTGCCCACCCTGCGGGGCCATCCGGAGCTGGGCATCGGCGGCATCCTGGGCAGCTACGGGTACAACGCCACCCTAACGCTGGGGGTGGCCGCCCTGGTGGCCCCCCTCGCCGCCGCCAACGGTACGCTGCTGGCGGGCACTGTCATGATGGCGGGGGCTCTGGTGCTTCTGCTTCCCATGCTTCGCCGGGGGTGGCTAACCCGGCCCCACGGCCTGGTGCTGGTGGCCTTCTACGGGGTGTACCTGGCCCTGGTCTCCCTCTTGGCCCGGTAGCCCGGGACCAGACCCGGCGGAGGAGCTGCCCGCTGCTCCTTACTGCCCACCCACAACCTGCCAAACCTCCTTGACATTTATAGAACATATTTTCTATTATCCCCCTCATTCCAACACCTGAGGAAGCCAGACCGTGAAGGGGAGGACCCCAGTTGGATTTTGCGTGGCAGGTGGCCCTGCTGGGCCAGCAGGCCGTCACCGCCCTTTCCAGCGGCTTCAACGCCTACCACTTCCTGGGCTATCGTTCCTCCAGGAGGCGCCGGCGCTGGGGGGCGGCCGCCTTGGCCCTGGTGAACCTGGCCCTCCTGGTCCAGAGCCTCTACCTGGGCATCCTGCCAGCCCTGATGGGCCAGGACTCCGTGGTCTTCCTGCTGCAGGTGAGGCTGCGCCTGGCCGTGGGCGTCCTCCCCTTGACGGCCTCGCTGCTCATCACGGCCTTTGTCCTGCGCCAGCGGTCCAACGGCCGAAGATAAGGGGAGGTGAACATGGGTGCCCTTAGGGAAGCTATAAAGCAGGAGCGATGGGAGGTGGCTGCCCTGTGCCTGGTCATCGGGTTCCTGCAGGCGGTGATCCAGGTCCCGCCCGATGCCCTGCCAGGCCTGCTGGAAGCCCTGGAGGAGGGAGGGGACGATGTCCGGCGATAGAAGGGAACAGGCCCAAGAGTTCTACGGCCGGGTACTGTCCAGGGCCGAGCGGGTGCGGCTGGCCCGGGCCCGCCAGGTGCAGGGCCTGGACGAAGAGATCGCCCTCCTGCGGCTCAAGCTCCAGCAGCTAGTCCAGGAGCATCCCGAAAATCTGGACCTGCTTTTCAAAGGGATCAACCTGATCATAAGGGCCGTAGCCACCCGCTACAAGCTCTCGCCGGCCGCCACCGAGGACCTAGCCGAGAGCATCCGGGGAGTCCTCAAGGGCGTTGGGGCGGCCCTTGTCTCCGAGGAGCTGGGCGATGGCGTCGGATAGGCTGAAGGAGGCCATCCGCCGCCTGTGTTCTAGACGCCGGCCCCCTGTGAGCATCGCCCCCGACTCCCCCTTCGATGCCTTGCTTCAACAGCGGCTGGAGTCCCTGGAGCGCCAGGTGGAGGAGCTCAAGGGGCGGGTCAACGGCCTGCTGCTGGCAGTGGTCGCGGCGGTGGCCGTTGAGCTGGTGCTGCGGCTCTTGGGGTAGGGGGTCTGGGTGCGGCAAGAAGGGAGAGGGAAAATGGGGATTAGGCAGGTCTTGAGGCCCTATCAGGTGCAGGTGGGCCGGGCGGTGCTGGACAGCGTGCTCCACAAGAGAGGGCTGACCTTCACCGTGGAGGTGGCCCGCCAGGGGGGTAAGAACGAGCTTTCCGCCCAGATGGAGGTGTTGCTGCTCACCCTGTTTATGCTTTCGGGAGGCAACCTGGTGAAGGCGGCCCCTACCTTCGTGCCCCAGCTCCTCATCAGCATCGCCCGCCTCAAGGAGCGGCTGGCCGACGCCGGCTTGGGCCGGGCCTGGCGCGCCGAGCCCGGCCACATCCTGCGCCTGGGCAAGGCCCGGCAGCTATTCCTCAGCGCCAGTCCTGAGGCCAACGTGGTGGGGGCCACCGCCCACATCCTGCTGGAGATAGACGAAGCCCAGGATGTGGGCAAAGAGAAGTTCTACAAGGAGTTCAGGCCCATGGGGGCCTCCACCAACGTCACCACCGTCCTCTATGGCACCCCCTGGGATGGCCAGAGCCTGCTGGAGGAGGTGAAGGAGGTCAACCTGGAGCTGCAACGGAGGGACGGCGTCCAGCGCCATTTCCGTTTCGACTGGGAGGAGGTGGCCAGGCACACCCTCTGTACCGGCGCTACGTGGATGGGGAAAGGGAGCGCTTGGGGGAGGAGCACCCCCTCTTCCGCACTCAGTACCTGCTCATGCCCCTTCCTGGCAAGGGTGGCCTGTTCTCCAGCCAGCAATTGGCCCAGATGCGGGGAGGTCACTCCAGACTAAGGGGGCCTTCCGCGGGAGGTATCTATGTGGCGGGGGTGGACATCGCCGGCCAGGGCGAGGAGCTGGTGGAGGGCGCCCTTTACCAGCCCAGGCCCCACCAGGACTCCACGGTGGTCACCATCGGGGAGCTGGACTTCTCCACCTGCAACGATGTAGTCCAGGAGCCAGTGGTGAGGGTTGTGGAGCACTACCAGTGGGCGGGCGTGCCCCACCATCTGCTGTACGGTCAGTTAGTGGAGCTTTTGAAGGACCGGTGGCGGTGCCGTAGGGTGGTGGTGGACGCCACGGGCCTTGGTGCCGGGGTGGCCAGCTTCCTGGAGAAGGCCCTGGGCAAGGGTGTGGTCTCGCCTTTTACCTTTACCGCCCCCAGCAAGTCCAGGCTGGGCTACCAGCTTCTGGCCGCCGTCAACACCGGTCGCCTGAAGGTGTACGCCGCCGACGGCTCTCAGGAGTACGCCGAGCTTTGGCGGCAGGTGGAGCTGGCCCGGGCCCAGTACCGGCCCAATCGGACGCTCAACTTCTACGTGGACCCGTCCCAGGGCCACGATGACTTCCTCATGAGCCTGGCCCTGCTGGTGGAGGCCTCTCGCTACCTGCCCCGGGTGGCGAGGGGGCGGGCCACCCGGGAAGGCGAGGCAGCCGCGTTATCCAGACTTCGGGCCTGAAGGGTCTCCGTTCCGCCAGCCTACAGAGGACGGAAGACCCAGCAGTAGTCCATCTCCCGGACCTCTATTATGGACTCGTCGTTCAGCTCCCAGAACCAGCTCTTCTTCATCAGGTCGGCCCCCACCTGCTTGCCGACCTGTCCCAGGGCAGTGAGCACGTTCAGGCCCGTGTCCTCCGGATCTCCTTCCACTCCCAGGCGTTGGCAAAGGAAAGGCTCCAGGTAGTACCAGACCTCCTCCCTCCAGCCCAAGAGGCCGGTCTTGCTGGCTACTCCGGTGTTCTCCACTTCAGGCCCCTGGCCTATAAGTGTCGCTGTCCTTGTCATCTTATCCCCCTCCCAAGCGGATGTGATTTGCGGTGACTTTAGCTTAGCCCAGGTCAATCTCAGGGCCACTTAATGAACATTGAGGTTTCGGAGTCCTTGGGTAAAAACCCAGTCAAGCAGCCAGGGTCACAGCTCCCTTAAACGGGCGTCAGCTATCCGTACTCCCGGCTGACGCCCGTGGCCTGTACCCCTGTAGCCCTCCTCATTGGAGACCCGTGTGTTGACCTCACTGGAGGGCGGGCCCTGCTGGGCCCCTCGGGTACCTCCTGTGGCTTGGGCAGTCAAGGGCCCCTAGCCGGGAGAGGCCCCGGTTATAGTAAAATACCCCCACCTTCGCCGGAGGTGTGTCATGGCCACCATCGTTAGCCAGGAGCTTCTGGAGGCGCTGCGGAAGATCGACACCCCCACCATCTGCAACGCCATCGAGCCCCTGAACATCCGGCCCTACACCCAAGGCTTCATGGGCATGGACATACGTTGCCTCTTCCCGGAGATGGGCGTCATGGTGGGCTACGCCGTCACCGCCACCATCGATAGCCTCACCCCGGCCCGGGTCCACAATCGCGACCGCCGCTGGGAGCTGTTCCAGGCCATCCAGCGTTCGCCCAAGCCAGTGGTACTGGTGGTCAAGGACATCAGCCCTCGGCGCTCCCACTCCTGCCACTTCGGCGACGGCCTGGCTACCATCACCCAGCGCCTGGGAGCCATCGGCCTGGTCACCGATGGCGGCGTCCGGGACATCGACGGTGTCCGGGCCCTAGGTTTCCACTACTTCGCCGCTGGCCTGGTGCCCGCCCACGGCAACTTCGGCTTCGTTGAGGTGAACGTGCCCGTGGTGGTCAGCGAGGTGGAGGTGAAGCCTGGTGACCTGGTCCACGGCGACGTCAATGGAGTGACCGTGTTCCCACCGGAGGTCGCCCAGCGGGTGGTCCAGGAGGCCCGCAAGGTGATAGCCCGGGAGAAGGAGCGCGCCGACTTCGTCAAGAGCAACCACTTCACCCTGGAAGAGCTCCGGCGCCGGTTCCCATGAGGTGGCCTCATCGCGGAGCACGCTGAGAACGCCGAGAAGGGGGATAAGGGGCTAGTGAATAGAGACACCTAGGTTGCTGGGAAGCGGGAACCGCCGCCGTTTCTCCACAGCCCCTCAGGCGGGACCCTTCAGGTGATGCTTTCTCCGTACATCCCTGGGCGAAATCGAAGCCAGCCTAACCGTCTTCCAGTATCGCTGTGTCTCGGCGCATTTAGGGTTGAAATTCTGCCGTGGGGGGTGAGGTATGCAGAGGGCTGACGCCGTGTTCGAGGGCGGTGGTGTCAAGGGCATAGGCCTGGTGGGCGCCCTCCAGGCCTTCGAGGAGGCGGGCTTCCGGTGGCAGAACGTGGCCGGCACCTCCGCTGGGGCCATCACCGCCGCCCTGGTGGCCGTAGGCTACACCGCCGCCGAGATCAAACACATCATGGATACCCGGGTGGACTTCCGCAGATTCATGGACCCCGCAGGCATCGCACGTCTGCCCAAGGTCGGCCCCTGGCTGAGCATGCTCTTCACCCACGGCATGTACCAGGGCGACTACTTCCTCACGCTGATGCGCCAGCTTCTGTCCGAGAAGCTGGGCAAGGAGAAGGTGACCTTCCGCGACCTGACCATGCCCAAGCTGCCCACCGATTCCCATGAGGAGTACGAGGCCAAGTACAAGTTCAAGCTGCAAGTGGTGGCCTCCAACATCACCCGCAACGAGCTGCTCATCCTTCCCCA
Source organism: Dehalococcoidia bacterium (assembly GCA_034432835.1). Taxonomy (GTDB): domain Bacteria; phylum Chloroflexota; class Dehalococcoidia; order Lucifugimonadales; family DAOUBE01; genus DAOUBE01. The sequence continues at coordinate 7,117 of DAOUBE010000078.1, forward strand.
AGGCGTCAGCGCCCTGGGCCTGGTCCCCGGCGACCTGGAGGTGGCCCTGGCGGTCCGGGCCAGCATGAACATCCCCTTCTTCTTCAAGCCCGTGAAGCTGCCGCAGGCCACGGACCACCGCCAGAGGCATTGGATAGTGGACGGCGGGATGCTCAGCAACTTCCCCATCTGGCTCTTCGACTCCCCCGCCGGGACAGTCCCGCCCTGGCCCACCATCGGCTTCCTGCTGTGGGAGCCGGATCAGGAGAAGCCCCGGTACGAGCGCATCCGCGGTCTCATCTCCATGCTGCGGGCCATGGTAAACACCATGACCACGGCCCACGACCGCAAGGTGCTGTCGGAGACGGACCAGAGCCGCATCGTGAAGATACCTACGGGCATCTACATGACCACGGACTTCAACCTGACGGCCGAGGACCGCCAGTGGCTGTACGACAGCGGTTACAGGGCGGCGAGGAGGTTTCTGGAGGATTGGAGCTTCCAGCAGTACGTGGAGCAGCGTGTCAAGCTGTTGCCATAGGGGGTAGGCTTAGCGGCTACATCGACTCCAGCAGGCCCGGCAGCTCTGTCAGCTTGTGGATGGTGTAGTCGGCGACGGGCATCGCCGGGTCGGGCAGAGCCCCGTTGCGGTTTATCCACGCCACCCGCATCCCCACCCCCTTGGCCCCAAAGACGTCGTCCAGCGGGTTGTCCCCCACGTAGATAGCCTGGTCAGGGCCTACCCCCAGCCTCTCCAGGACCTTGCGGAAGGCCCCCGGGTGCGGCTTGTACACCCGGGCCGACTCCGAGGACAGCACGGCGTCGAACCTCAGCCGGTTCCGCTGGAATATGGGCAGCAGGTAGGCGTCGTCGGCGTTGGAGAAGACGCCCGTGCGCCATCGCTTCTGGATGACGGGTAACGCCTCCCAGGCATCGGGATAAGGGTCGTTGCGGGCCAGGCTCTCCACGCACATCCAGGCCGCCTGGGCCGGGTCACCGGCAAGCCCCAGCGCCTGGAAGGTCTCCTGGAAGCACTCCGTCCACGCCTGCTGGTAGCTCTTGAAGGGAGGGCTCTTCTCCGGGTCCTTCAGGTCCACCCGCACCCTGCGGAAGTTCATCTCCCGGGCCTTCCACTGCTGCCACAGCTCCAGGTGAGGTACTGGCAGGCCTTGGACTCGGCAGATATCCTGGAAAGTGGCTATCCAGCTCTCGGTCCGGTTGGGGACCAGCGTCTCGAAGACGTCGAAGATAACGGTAGTGATTCTGGCCATGGCCCTGAGCCCTCGTGTGGTCCTGGATTGGCACAGCCTTGCCGGCCCCAGGCCGCTAGAGCCGAAGCCCTTCGCGAAGATGCTTTTCCATCGGGCTGAGGATAGTCCAGCAAGCTGGAACCCATAGGGAATGATATCATATCACGGCGGTGCCGCAGGTCTCGATCTCCAGTATCCCCCCTTTCTCTCTGGCCTACTCCTTGGGAGAGGTGCCAGGTGGGCCTTGCCCTCCGGCGTGTCCCCCTTGCCAAGGGGGACTCCAGGGGTCGATTTCTCTGGCGCTGCGGGGCCTGGAATGAATTACAATTACAGAGGGCCGAGGGCCTCTGCCTCACTCGCCGGTCAGGGCTTTGCCGCAGCAGACCTGCCGCAGGGAGGCCGGCCCAGGCCAATGAGACCGGAGTAGAGACATACTGAACCAACCGAGACGCAGCGTCTCGAAGAGCCACTGCGCACGCTAGCAACGTCATGAGCACCTCCCCTACGCCTGAACGGCGGCTCTCGCTGCCCCTCAAGCTGGCGCCCGAGGACTTCGTGGTGGAGGAGGTGCTGCGGGCCGAGCCTGGCCGCACGGGCGACTTCGCCCTCTACAGGGCCACCAAGCGGCTCATGACCACGCCCGACCTCCAGCAGCACATCGCTGCCCAGCTCGGCCTGCCTCCCAGGGCCGTCGTCTTCCCCGCCCTCAAGGACCGCCAGGCCGTCACCACCCAGCACTTCACCCTCCGGGGCCGCGCTCCCTTGTCCCTGGAGGGCCAGGGCTTCTCTGCCCACTTCGTCGGGCGCATGGCCCGCCACCTCCACCCCAACGACCTGCTGGGCAACCGGTTCACCCTACGGCTTCCCTCCCTGCCGCCAGCGGTGGCCGAGGCTGCGGCCCAGCGCTTCACTGAGCTGGAGCACTCCGGGCTACCCAACTACTTCGACGAGCAACGCTTCGGTTCCCGCACCCAGAGAGGCACCTTCATAGGCAAGGCCATCCTTCAGGGCGACGCCGAGGCCGCCCTGCGGGCCTACCTGGCCGAGCCCGCCCCCGGCGACCCACCTCCCATCCGCTCCTTCAAGGCCTTCGCCGCCCAGCACTGGAGGGACTGGCCCACCCTGTTCCAGCATGCCCCCCGTTCCAATCACCGCAGCGTCCTGACCTTCCTCAAAGACCATCCCCGGGACTTCCGCAAGGCCGTGAACCTCATCTCGCCCAGGCTGCTGCCCCTTATGCTGGCCGCCTACCAGAGCTTCTTGTGGAATCTGGTGGCCTCGCGGCTGCTGGAGCGCCGCCTGGGGGCCGCCGGCCTCAGGACTGCCCGGATAGAGATCGCGGGGGTGCCTCTGGTGGCCTACCGCCGCCTTCCCGAGGCTCTGTTGGAGGAGCTCCGCCAGCTCCAGATACCCCTGTTGCACCACAAGGCAGCCTTCTCTGACCCTTTGGTGGAGGAGGTGGCCAGGGAGGTACTGACCCAAGAGGGCCTGGCCCTGGGCCAGTTGAAGGCCCGCCTGCTCCAGCGCGCCTACCTGCCCCGGGGCAATAGGCCCCTGCTCCTCTTCCCCCGTCAGACCGGGGGCCAAGTAGAGGAGAGCGGCGAGTCTGGAAAGCGGGACCTGCGCCTGACCTTCTTCCTGCCTCCCGGCAGCTACGGCACCCTGGTGGTCAAGGTGCTGGCGGCCACCACGCCCCTCCCGCCGGGGCAGCGTTGACACCGATGCGTCCAGGGTTCCGAGGCTGTGCATTTGCCAGGGATGCTCCGCTACCCTCCCCTAGGGATCATCCCTAAAACTCTCACCCCATCCCTCCTCGCTTCGCTCGGGGCTGTGCTTAACCAGGCCCTGGTGGGGGTCAGGGTAAGGCCAGGGGTGCCAGGGGATTTTCCCCTGGGACTCTCCGAGGGCGGGTGGGTGGGACCGCCAAGGCTCCATATTGTGTGCCCAAAAGAGAAGGGTGCAAGGCGAGCCCTGCCAGGGGTGTAGGGGACGGAGTCTCCGCCGGGGGTTCGCGGGCTCCTCAGCTTTCTAGTCCCCCTTCTTCCACAGGGAGAAGGGGAAGCCTCGAGGGGGATGCCAATCCCCCTCGACCTAAGGGGGACCCATCACCCCAGATCCCACGGCCAGCGTGACAACAAGGGCGCAAGATATATAAGCCATCGGCCCAGGTCGGTGTTAAACTATAGGATGGAAAGGGGTGGGTGGCATGCCCAAGTTCCAGATCGTCTCAGACTTCAAACCTACTGGGGACCAGCCCCAGGCCGTGGACAAGCTAGTGGAAGGCCTGAACCAAGGCTATCGCTACCAGACCCTCCTGGGAGTTACTGGCTCCGGTAAGACCTTCACCATGGCCAACATTGTGGAGCGGGTACAGCGTCCCACCCTGGTCATCGCCCACAACAAGACCCTGGCTGCCCAGCTAGCCACGGAGTTCAAGGAGTTCTTCCCCAACAACGCCGTGGAGTACTTCGTCTCTTACTACGACTACTACCAGCCCGAGGCTTACGTTCCCCAGACGGACACCTACATCGAGAAGGACGCCGACATCAACGACGAGATCGACAAGCTCCGCCATGCAGCCACCCGGGCCCTCCTCACCCGCCGGGACGTGCTTATCGTCGCCTCGGTCTCCTGTATCTACGGCCTGGGCGACCCCGAGGACTATTACAGCTTCGTCGCCCGCCTTCACGTGGGTGAGGAGCGCAGCCGTGAGCGGCTGGTGCGCTCCCTCATCGATATGCAGTACGAGCGTAACGACGTGGACCTAGCCCGGGGCCGCTTCCGTATCCGCGGCGACACCATCGAGATCCTCCCCGCCTACGAGGAGCTGGCCGTGCGCATACAGTTCTGGGGCGATGAGGTGGAGCGTATCGTGGAGGTGGACCCCCTCACCGGCGAGGTCCTGGCCGAGCGCCAGGAGATCGAGATCTACCCGGCCAAGCACTTCGTGACCTCCAAGGAAAAGCTCCAGATGGCTATGGAGGACATAGAGGTGGAGCTCCAGGAGCGGCTGGAGGAGCTGCGCCGGGAGGGGAAGCTTTTGGAAGCCCAGCGGCTGGAGGCCCGCACCCGCTACGACCTGGAGATGCTCCGCGAGGCCGGCTACTGCGCCGGCGTGGAGAACTACTCCTGCCACCTGGGCCGCCGCCACCGTCGCCTCAACGGCAGGTTCGCTGTGAGCTGCGGCTCCCGCCCCTGGACCCTTCTGGACTACTTCCCCGAGGACTTCCTCATCTTCATCGACGAGTCCCACATGACCATACCCCAGCTCCATGGCATGTACCACGGCGATGTCTCCCGCAAGCAGACCCTGGTGGACTACGGCTTCCGCCTGCCTTCGGCCATGGACAACCGCCCCCTCAGCTTCCAGGAGTTCGAAGATCACATAAACCAGGTCATCTTCGTCTCCGCCACCCCAGGGCCCTATGAGTTGGAGATGAGCCAGCAGATTGTGGAGCAGGTAATACGCCCCACCGGCTTGCTAGACCCTACCATTGAGGTCAAGCCCACCAAGGGCCAAATAGACGACCTGCTGGAGCAGATCCGCCTCCGGGTCCAGCGGGGCGAGCGCTGTCTGGTCACCACCCTCACCAAGCGCATGGCCGAGGAGCTGGACGATTACCTCAAGGAGATGGGAATCAAGAGCCACTACCTGCACTCAGAGCAGGAGACCCTGACCCGCAGCGAAATCCTTCGCGACCTGCGCCTGGGGGTGTACGACGTGGTGGTGGGTATCAACCTGCTGCGCGAGGGCCTGGACCTGCCCGAGGTGAGCCTGGTGGCCATCCTGGACGCCGATAAGGAGGGCTACCTCCGCTCCCAGTCATCCCTCATCCAGACCATTGGCCGGGCGGCAAGACACGTCAACGGCCACGTCATCATGTATGCCGATACTATCACCGAGTCCATGCAGAAGGCCATAGACGAGACCAACCGCCGTCGCCAGATCCAGCAGGAGTACAACCAGCGCAACGGCATCGTGCCCCAGGGTATTGTCAAGGCGGTCAAGGACATCACCGACCGCGTGAAGGCACTGGCCGAGTCCCGTGCCACTTACACTGTGGACCGCAAGGGCCTGCCCAAGGACGAGCTGCTGCGCCTCATCAAGGACCTGGAGTCCCAGATGAAGCAGGCCGCCAAGAACCTGGAGTTCGAGAAGGCGGCCATGTTCCGGGACGAGGTCATCAACCTGCGCCGCCTCCTGGCCGAGGGGGAGAAGGCCACCCGCCCGGGATAGCGAGGGGCGGGGCGCGCCCTGCTCCTATGAGATTGAGCAGGGGGTGCGCAGGCCGGGATTTCCCGATATATCATTCCACGCAGCGTGAGCCCGCGGCCCAGCGTTAGAGCCAGAAGGGCCTTGGGCGCGCTCCTCAGTACCAAGATCCATAGCTGGTGGAAAGAGGGGAGGTGGGGAGGTGGCACACATACCCGATGGTGCCAAGGTACGTATTATCAACCACCCCATCCGGCAGCACATAGGCTTCGTGGGCTACGCCTACCACAAGGGGCCGGCCGTCCACGTCAAGTACACGCCGCCAGAGCCGGAGGTGAACATCTACGTCGTTGTCCCGGAGAAGGTAGAGGGCGAGGAGCCCCACATCACCCAGGGCATCCTGTGCGATGAGCACGAGCTGGAGGTGCTGGAGCCGCCCGAGGCCAGGGAGCAGCGGGGGCCACTACAAAGGCCAGGCTAGGCCCGCCTACTCCTCGATCTCCTGGGTGGGAGTGACCTTTACCACCACCTTCTCCACCTTAGTGCCGCGCACCTCGGCCGCCACCAGGTCCAGGTTCCCGTAGTGCAGGCGCTCCCCCTTGACCGGGATGTGCCCCAGGGCCGACATCATGAAACCGGCGATGGTGTCGTAGTCCCCCTCGGGCAGACCCAGGCCCAGCCTCTCGTTGGCCTCGTACACTCGCATACTCCCCTCCACTTCGAAGGTGTGGTTATCGATCTTGCGGAACTTGTCTCGCACCCCCTCCTCCTTCACCTCGCCCATGATGTGGCCCACCAGTTGCTTGTAGGTCACCAGCCCCGCGATACCCCCGAACTCGTCCACCACCAGGGCCAAGTTCTCGCCCCGCTGGCGCATCTCGGCTATGGTCTCGGTCACCGGCTTGGTCTCCGGGACGAAAAAGGGCGTCCGGACCAGGTTGACCACCGAATCCGTGTCCTTCAGAGCTCCCCGGCCTATGGCCTGGAGCACATCCCTTGCGTTCACAATCCCCACCACGTTGTTCCCGTGCTCGTCCATGACCGGGAAGCGGCTGAAGTGCTGCCTGGCGTTGAACTCCAGGAACTGGGCTATGGTAGTCCCCTTGGAGATGTACACTATCTCGGTGTGGGGAGTCATCACGTCGCTTACCGGCCGAGTGGTAGCGCGGATGAGGCGGAGCAGCATGTCGGCCCCCGTCTCCTGGAGCACTCCTGTCTCGCGCCCCAGGGAGATGAGCACCTTAAGCTCCTCCTGGGTAGCCAGGTCACGGCTGGCCGTGCGCCCCAGGGAGCGGGAGACAAACCGGTTCAGGGCCTGGACCGGCGCCGCCAGGGGGAAGACCAGCCGCTCTATCCAGACCACAGGCGTGGCCACCACCAAGGCCAGGCGCTCCGCCAGCCTTGCCCCTACGGTCTTGGGGATGCTCTCCCCGAATATGATCAGGAGCACGGCTACCACGATGGTGGCCACCACTGCCGCAATCCCCTGGTCCTGGAACAGCCGTAGAGCAATGAGGGTGCCCAGAGTGGCCGCGGCGGTGTTGATGAGGTTATTGCCGATGAGGAGGGTGGGCAGGAAGCGCTCGGGGTGCTCCACCAGCGCCGACATGCGCCGGGCGCCGGCCACCTTGCTGTCCACCATGTGGCGTACCCGCGATGGTCGGCACGATAGGAAGGCCGCCTCGGACGCCGAGAAGAACCCAGATATGACGATGGTCACTATGAGCAGGGCAACGTACAGGGTGGCTGTTCCGTCCATCACCTTCCAACCTCCGAAAGTAATACACCGGGACCAGGTACTGGTGATGGCTACACTCGGCGCCGCCTTCGCCTTGGAAGCACCAAGGCAAGACACCGCAGGCACCGCGAGAGGTCCCCTGGGTATGCCCTCACTGCCCCTATCCTCCCCTTCCCGAGTAGTCTATTATGGATAGTCTAGCCCACTAAAGGTGGCGGCTCCTATGGATACCACCCCCTGGTACGTGGACTTTTTCATCCAGGACTACGCCCAACTCTATGCCCACCTTCTCACACCCGAGCGCACGGCCAAGGAGGTGGCGTTTCTCCGCCGTACCCTGGCCCTCCAGCCTGGGAGCCGCATTCTGGATCTGTGCTGCGGCTGGGGCCGCCACTCCATAGCCCTGGCTACCCTGGGCTACCAGGTGGCCGGCCTGGACCTTAGCCCCACCCATATCCAGATGGCCAGGGACGAGGCCCAGAGACAGGGGGTGGAGGTCCAGTTCATGCAGCCCGACATGCGGAAGGTCCCTTTCCAGGAGCACTTCGACGCCGCCATCAACATTTTCACCGCCTTCGGCTACCTGGAGAGCGACGAGGAGGACCAGAAGGTGCTTCAGGCCGTCTCCACGGCGCTGAAACCGGGCGGGCGCTTCTTCATGGACACCATCAACCGCGAGTGGCTGGTGCGCAACTACCAGTCCAGGGGTTGGGAGACCACCACCCCCCAGGGGCATCTGCTCCTGGCGGAGCGCAAACTGGACCTGTTCACCAGCCGCATCCACGTGAGAAACATCATCATCGACCCGGCGGGCTCCCGCAGGGAGACCGGCCACGTCCTACGGCTGTACACCCTGACAGAGATGGCCGGGATGCTCCGCCGGGCTGGGCTTCACCTGGTCCAGACCTTCGGCGGCTTCGATGGCGAAGAGTACGGCATCGACAGCCGAAGGATGATAATTCTGGCCCAAAAAGGCGACTAGTACCATAGGTGGCTGGACTCACCGCCTCTCCTACAATAGTATGGAGGTAGGGCAATGTTTACTGTTGACAAGCGCAGCCCCCGTACCTCCTTCAGGCAGGCCCTGGCTGCCGGAGTAGTCCCGTGAGACTGAAACAGCTTCCCGCCGCCCTGCTGCTACTGCTGGCGCTGTTTACGCTGACGGCCACCGCCTGTGGGGGGCCCGAGGCCCAGGGCAATCCCTCGCTGCCCGCGGGGTTTGAGCAGGACCCCCTGCCCGACGTGAACCTGAACGGGTACGTCTATCTCAAGCCGCCTGCCCCCATCGCGCTGCCCCTGTCCCGGCTGCTCCGGGGCAAGGCCGTCCCTCCTCAGTGGCCCCAGGAGGTCAAGGTCACCAGGTGGACGGTGTACGTGGGCCCCCAGCCGGACCTCTTCGGCATGATGTTTGAGGTGGAGAGCAGGCTGGACGCCGCCCGCATCACCTCTCTCCTGGAGCAAGATACGGAGTCCCAGTTCCGGTACACGGTGAAGGATAACAAGGTGTTTCTAACTCATGGAGAAGGGGAGTGGGTCGAGTCGCTCGAGGCCAGCATCCGCGAGGACAGGTACACCACCCTGAAGGCGCGGTACCCCAAGGTGTGGGACGTGGTCCAGCTCCTGCCGGAGTCGCCCCCCAATCCGCCCTTGGCCGCTGGCTTCGGCATCCTGGACGAGGGTTTCATTAGTGCCATGGACCAGCAGTACGGGAACTTGACCCAGGACGTGGGCAAGTTCGTGCAGTCGGCCCGGCTGGACAAGGCGGCCTTTGCCCTCTACGCCGAGCACACCCCCACCCGCCTGGGTGACTTCGACCAGAGCTTCCTGGAGGATATGGGGCTGACCTCCCTGGTGACCACCAAGGCCGGGTTCCCCGGCTTCCTGGTGGGCTTCTTCTTCCGCAGCGCCATCTCCCAGGCCGGCTTCCAGCAGGTGGACCTGGGCGGCACCAACGCCTACTACACCCTGGTAGGCGACCGGTTCCACGTGGTGCTGCGCAACGCCGGGAACACCTTCTTCGTGGCCCTTTCGCCGGAGCGGGAGCGCGCCGAGGCCCTTCTGCGGAGCACCACCCCGTAGCCCCACTGGCCGCGCCTGGCGCGGGCCAAGCCTCCTCATACCACCCCCTTGGGTGCCGGCCGATCGCACCTTGGCCTTCTAGCCCACCGTCTGGACCCCCTGTGGCCCCCCCTTGGCAAGGGGGACACCCTCCTACCCGCATCCTCGCCCTCTCCCTTGGGGGAGGGCAGGGCGTGCTCTGCACCCATAGTTTGGGGTAGTGTGCTCTTGGTGGGATGGTGGCTCAGGAAGATCAGGCGCGGGTCTAGGGGGCGCCCTAGTGAGCCGTAACCCTGAGCGAAGGGGGCCTGCCCTGATGGAGAGGGGTCAGGGTGTGAGGTCAGGGGTACAGGGGACGCTGTACCCTGCCGGGGGTTCGGGGGTGTCCCCCGAAAACCCATCGAGGGCGGGTGGGTGGGACCAAACACCATCCTTCTTGGGTGTCCAGATGTAAGGCTACAGGATGGTGGCCCTAGGTCAAGGCTGGCCTAGAACAGGGGGAGTTCAGAGGGGGCTGCCCCCTCTGCTAGGGGTAACAGAGGAGAATCCCCAAGGGCTCGCCCTTGACCCACACTTCTCCTAGGTGGTCACTAAGGGCATGTGACCAGGGAAGGTGAAGAGTGGGTGCAGGGCGTGCCTTGCCGGGTGGGTGGGACCAACACAACCCATCTTGGATATCCAAAGGGAAGGGTCCAGGGCTGTGCCCTGGTGCAGGGTGCACCCTGCAAGAGCGTGCTCTGAACGGGCGAATTAGACTATGTTAATCCACTTTTGATATAATATGGCCGAACATTACTCTGTACGGAGGAGTCGGGGATGGCTGAAGCGAAGGTGACCCGGGAGCAGGTTATCGAGGCCCTGCGCCAGGTCTATGACCCTGAGATCCCGGTCAACGTTTACGACCTGGGCCTCATCTATCACCTGGACGTGGAAGAGGGCAATGTCCACGTGGAGATGACCCTCACCGCTCCGGGCTGCGGCATGGGACCCTACATCGCCCAGCAGGCCGAGTGGGCCATCTCCGAGATCCCAGGCGTGGAGGATGTGAACGTCGAACTGACCTTTGATCCCCCCTGGAATCCGGAGATGATAACCCCCGAAGGCAAAAAGCTGCTGGGGCTGGAGTAAACAGCCTTACTGGATGCCGTTCACACCTTGTTCTGAGTGCCACGTGTCCTACTCCACAGCAAGGGCCGGGGATGGGCAATAGGCCGGCGAAGGGGTAGCGTGACTGCATCCATCATCACTGTCTACAACGGGAGCGTTTTCAGATGACAACCCCGCAAGAACAGGCCAGGCTGGAGGCCATCAAGCGAAGCTGGCAGCAACGGCGTCAGATATCCCAGCATCTGGCCCGCATCAAGACCAAGCTGGCCGTATACAGCGGCAAGGGCGGCGTGGGCAAGACCACCGTGGCCGTCAACCTGGCCGTCTTGCTGGCCCAGGAGGGCAACCGAGTGGGCATGCTGGACGCCGACGTGGACTGCCCCAACGTCCTCAAGGTGCTCAACGTGGTGGAACCCCCCCTCTACCGCGACGGCCAAATCTTGCCGGGAGAGAGCTTCGGTGTCAAGGTGGTCTCCATGGGCTTCTTCCAACAGAAGGAGGACGAGGCCATCATCTGGCGCGGCCCCATGATACACAACGCCCTGAACCAGTTCCTCCAGGCCACCGATTGGGGTGACCTGGACTACCTCATCGTGGACCTGCCCCCTGGCACCTCCGACGCCCCCCTCACCATCATGCAGGTCCTCCCGCTGGACGGCTTCATAGTGGTGACCACGCCCCAGGCCCTGGCCAAGCTGGACGCCCTGCGCTCCATCAACATGATCAAGAAGCTCAACGTCAACGTCCTGGGCATCGTGGAGAACTTCACTGGCGACATCTTCGGCCGGGGCGCAGGCAAGGAGCTGTCCCAACAGCTAGGTATCCCCCTGCTGGGCGAATTCGCCCTCCGGGCCGACTACCGCGACACCAGCAAGCCCACCGTCTTGGTGAGCAAGGACGTCCGCAAGGAGTATGAGGCGGTGGTCAAGAAGATGAAGGAGA
>DAOUBE010000079.1:0-2585 GCA_034432835.1 Dehalococcoidia bacterium
GCCACCTCCTTTCTGGTCTATTCTCACCCAGAAGTGTGGCCCCTTCTGCTTCTACTTTTCCACGCCTACTGTCTCATATCTATCTGAACTTTTTCATGGCCCTCCTTGGCAGTTTTCCTACCTGGTGGCCCGTCTCCAGTAAAGATTGGGCCCACCAATACAGGGGAACACCAGTCCCGCTTGTGGAGCCGGGTGAACCCACCGCGTCCCACGAGCTCGGATTCACAGGTCCTCATGTTGGGGGTGATAGCGGCTGGTGACCATGACCCCATCCTTGGCGATGGTGGCGCTGCAGCCCACTATCACGGTAGTCCGCATGTCCAGTTCGTAGTCCAGCAGGTGAGCCAAGTCCGTCACCACCACTTGCTGGCCCACCCGGGTGGCGTCCCTCACAATGCCAACAGGGGTGTGGGGAGGGCGGTATCTACACATGAGGCGCCACGCCTCTTCCATCTGCCATGGCCTGCGGCGGCTGGCCGGTTCGTAGAGGACCAGGACAAAGTCCGACTGCAGGGCCGCCTTCAGCCTTTGGGTGATGACTGTCCAAGGCACGAAGCGGTCGCTTAGGCTGACCACCGAAAAGTCTTGGCCCAAGGCCGCACCGAGAGAGGCGCTGCAGGCCAGGGCAGCCGTCACCCCAGGTACCACCTCCACCTCCAGGCCTCTTACTCCCAGGTCCTGGTGCTGGAACAAGACCTGGAAGATGGGGCTGGCCATACCATAGACCCCCGGATCACCTCCCGATACCAGAGCCACCGTCCTGCCAGCCAGGGCGTGCTTCACGGCCTGGTTGGCCCTCTCCTGCTCACTGCCCATGGGGAAGGCCTGGACCTCTTTGCCCATCAGGAGAGGTTTGATCAACTGTAAGTAAAACTCGTAACCCATCACCAGGTCGCTTCGGCGGATGGCGCAGAGGGCCCGGACAGTTAGATGGTCAAGGCCCCCTGGACCCAGGCCCACCACGTACAGCTTTCCCATTGTCGTACGCATCCTATGCCGGTATTGAATGACGATATCCCAACCTCAGCCCTCCGTCAACGCCCCCGCGCGAGGCCCGTGGCTGGAATGCCTGGCAAGATGAAGCACCAGGGTGAGCATGGTCGTGGCCCAAGTCCCTGGCCTGATGGGCCACCTCCTCTACCCTCATCGGCCCGTCATGCCTTCGCATCCTCTCATGAGGGGAGCTGGTGCACCGTGATGCTCCGGTGCCATGTGGGCGCCCATGGATTGTCCGTGGGCCTGCGGATGGATGGCCATGGCCTGACTCATGGCCTGGAAGTCGCCTGCCAGACAGGCGGCGTGCATGGCAGCGTGGGTGTCCCTGGGAGAGTCTTCCTGGCTGGAGCTGGCTGCCCAGGCGGGCACTATCACCAGAGCGGCCAGCACTACCAACGCCGTAGCTCCCAGCCGCCAGCACCTTCGCACCTTCACGGAAGTCTCTCCTTTCAGCTAAAAACTCATGAACTCGCTGGACTCCCCATTGGCCACACGGTAGATTGTCAACGGCCCGGTCTTGACGCCGCCCATGCCGGGCGACCCGGGTGGCATGCCGGGGAGGGCTATGCCTTCTACGCTGGGCCGCTCTTGCAGGAGCTTGTTGATGGCCTCTACTGGGACGTGTCCTTCCACAAAGTAGCCCATGGCCACTACCGTGTGGCAGCTCCACATGGCCTGTGGTATATCTAGTCCAGCCTTGGTCCCGGCCATGTCCTCTGTTCTGAGGGACCGCACCCTGAACCCCCTCTCCACCAGATACTTCTCATACTCTGAACAGCAGCCACACTCAGGAGAGCTGTAGAGGGTCACCTGCAGGGACGGGGACCGGGCCTCTGGGGACGGCGGATTTCCCCCACAGGCGCCTGCGGCTCCTGCCAGAAGGAGCGAGGCCGCCAAGACAAGGCCAAAGGCTGCCCTAGAGATGTGGTTCATATTGAGCCTCTGGTGTGCTGGTAGTGTGTGCCTGGCAAGTCCCTGGCCTTTCCCATGGTCGGTTGCCTGAAGCAAGCCCAGGGGAGTCGTGCTCCCCTGGGCTTGCTTCGGAGGGGGGAGATGCCCGGAAGAAGGTTCATGTTACCGACCGCTCAGGGCAGGCCAGGAGCCTTGGCGGTGACTCTTCGGCTGACCTCCTGGACTACCTCTCGCTCAGCCTCTTTGGCCCAGTACAAAGCAGGTACTCCCACGGCGATCATTGTGGCCCCCAGCAGAATTACCACGGCACCAGTGCCGATGGCTAGGTCAGCCACACCAAAGCCAAGGACAGCCAGACCCAGGGCATTGCGCAGGGTCAGGCCGGTGATGTAGTTGGCGCGGTTGGGATCGTCCCGGGCCATCTCGCTGTAGCGGCCCCACCGCTGGATGCTGTGCATCTTGATAACGTCGGCCTGGGCTTGCGCTGTTTTGGCATCTATCACTGCTACCCCGCCCGGCACGCCGAATTGGACGGCATCTTCACTGGTGGTCACTCTTTCGTCCTCAAGGGCTGCCCTTATGGTAGCTTTAGCATCGAAACCCTTGACACAAAGAAGACGCCAAGGGCCAGGAACACAAGGCCTACCCCCATAGCACCAACCCACAAATATCGCCTC
>DAOUBE010000080.1:0-6925 GCA_034432835.1 Dehalococcoidia bacterium
GCCACCTCCTTTCTGGTCTATTCTCACCCAGAAGTGTGGCCCCTTCTGCTTCTACTTTTCCACGCCTACTGTCTCATATCTATCTGAACTTTTTCATAGAGAGCAGGGAGTGGCATTTCCCAGCCTATCCCAGGGCCTTTTCCCAGTTTGCCTGGAGCCATGGCTGGAGCGGCGGGAAGGCGCTAGTTGGCCTTCACCGCCCGTATGGCCTCGTCCAGCTTGAGGTCGCCGGTGTACAGGGCGCGGCCTACCACGGCCCCCTCCACGCCCAGGGCTGACAGCCGCTTCAGGTGCTCCAACCTGGCTATGCCCCCACCCGCCAGTATGGCCGACCCCGTCTCCCTCACCAGCTCACCGATGGCCTCGAAGTTGGGCTCGGTGAGAGTGCCGTCGCGGATGATATCCGTGTACAGAAAGCGCTGGACCCCCAGGCCGGCCATGCGCCGGGCCAGCTCCGTGGCCCTGACGGTGGTGGCCTCGGTCCAGCCCCTGACCGCCACCTGCCGGTCCCGGGCATCCACGGACACCACCACGGCCTCGGAGCCGAAGCGCTTACACAACCGCTCCACCAGTCTGGGGTCCTGGATGGCCGCCGTGCCCAGCACCACCCGCTGGACGCCCATGTCCAGCAGCTTGGCCGCGGTATCGAAGGAGCGTATGCCCCCGCCCACCTGCACCGGGATGTCCACCAGGGCTACGATGCCGTTGATAACCCCCAGGTTCACCGGCTCGCCCTTCTGGGCCCCGTCCAGGTCCACAATATGCAGCCGGGGAGCGCCCAGCTCCTGCCACTGGTGGGCCACCCCCAGGGGGTCATCAGAGAAGACGGTCTCCTTCTCGAAATCACCCTGGTAGAGCCGGACGCACCGGCCCCACCGCAGGTCTATGCCAGGTATCACTTCCATAACTCAGCTTCCTGGTCCGTGCTGGCTAGGCCAAGCCAAGGGCTTCGGTCCGGGGTACCCATGGCCCTCGGCAGAAGGGAATGCCGAGCCCTACCCTTGGGCCGCCGCGAAGCGCACAAAGTTCTCGTATATCCGCAGGCCGGTGTCGCCGCTCTTCTCCGGGTGGAACTGGGTAGCTGCTAGGCTTCCCCTGGCCACGGCACTGCAGAACTGCACACCGTCGTAGTCCGTGACGCCCGCCACCACCGAGGGGTCCCGGGGCTTGGCGTAGTAGCTGTGGACGAAGTAGAAATTTGAGCCTTGGGGGATGCCTTGGAACACCGGGTGCTCTCCCCGGAAGTGCACCTGGTTCCAGCCCATGTGGGGCACCTTCAGCCCCTGGGGCAGGCGCACCACCCGTCCCTTCAGCACCCCCAGGCAGGGCGCCTCCCCCTCCTCGGTGGACTCCATGAGGAGCTGAAGTCCCAGGCACACCCCCAGGAAGGGCCTCCCCAAGGCCACGTACTCCCGTATAGCCTCCACCAGGTGCCGCTGGTGCAGGGCGCCCATGGCCGCATCCCCCGCTCCCACGCCCGGCAGCAGCAGGGCCGTGGCCTTCAGCACTTGAGCCGGGTCTGAAGTGACCACCGGCTGGGCCCCCACCCTCTCCAGCGCCTTGACCACGCTGCGCAGGTTCCCCGCCTCGTAGTCCACCACCGTCACCACTACCCCCTTCATCGACTTTCCCTCCTGAGGAAGGACAACACCAGCTTCTCCACCTCCTCGGCGTTGCCTCCACGCAGCAGGTCTGTGCCGTGGGCAAGGCCGCTGAATATGCGCAGCTCCCCTGAAGGCGTCTGGTCCGACATCTCCTGGGCCGCCTGGGCGGCGGGCTGGTCCAACTGGCTGGCCAGGTACAGCACCGGCTCCTCCAGCCCCGACAGCTCCTGGCTGGTCACCTCCAGCCCGGCGAAGGAACGCGCCGCGGAGAAGGCCACCACACCAGCCACCTTCTGCCTGGCCGCCACCTTC
Source organism: Dehalococcoidia bacterium (assembly GCA_034432835.1). GTDB lineage: Bacteria > Chloroflexota > Dehalococcoidia > Lucifugimonadales > DAOUBE01 > DAOUBE01. Next base: position 1,917 of record DAOUBE010000080.1, read on the forward strand.
AGGGAAGCCGTGCCCCCCATGCTGGCCCCCACCAGGAACACCCGGGAGACCCCCTGACCGCCCATGAAGGCCAGGGCCGCCTCCAGGTCCCTGTCCGCCGCTGTCACGTCCCGCTGGCCGCCCGAGGCCGGGTACCCCCGGAAGTCGAAGGTTAGCACAAGAAAGCCCTCCTGGGCCAGACGCTGGGCAAAGGCTCTCCAGCTCTCCTGGTCAGCGGCGAACATGTGGGCCAGGATGACCCCCGTCTTACCGCCGCCAAAGAGCCGCCCTCCCAGGGAGATGCCGTCACTGGTGGCGAAGGTGACCGTGCGGAACTCGCTGGCCGTCCCTGTGGGTGAGGCTGCCGTCAAGGGGGTGGTGGCTACGCCCCTGCCCCCCGAGGCCCGGAGGCAGGCTGACAGCACCAGGGCCGCGGCCACGCCCACGGCCAGGGGCAGGGCCACCAGGCCACGGCTACGAGGAAGTGGGTCGGCGGTCTTGCTAACTGGCATCACCGGTCAGTTTTTCCAGAGGCAGCTCTCGGTCCTGGTAACGGGCCAGCATGAAGAGGAGGTCCGCCAGTCGGTTCAGGTAGCGGATAATCTCCGGGTTGGTGAGCAAGCCCTGCTGTTGTAGGGCCACGGCCCGCCGCTCAGCGCGCCGCAGGATGGAGCGGGCCAGGTCCATAGCTGCGGAGGCCCCGGAGCCCCCAGGGATGATGAAAGAGCGCGGCAGCTTCACCTTCTCGCCCAGCTCGTCCAGAATGCCTTCCAGCCGGGAGACCATCTCCGGGGTCACGGGCTGGAAGTGGCGCTTGAACTTGTCATAATGGGCCTGGTCGGTGGCCAGCTCCGCGCCCACGGTGAACAGCTCCCGCTGGGCCTCCTTCAGGATGCGCTGCACCTCCGGGTCCTGGGACAGGGCCCGGGCCAGGCCCATGGCGGACACGGCCTCGTCCACGGTGCCATAGGCCTCGCAGCGGGGGTCGGTCTTGGGCACCCGCCCCCCGTAAAGAAGGCCCGTCTCGCCCGAGTCTCCCGTCCTGGTGTAAATCCTGACCACGTCACTCCCTCCCAGCGCCCCCATTGTAGCATCCAGTCCAGAACAGGCGCTAGCAGAGCCCCTGGCGACAAGAAACGGCGGGGGAGCCTTGTGCTCCCCCGCCCGTCGGCCGTTGGTGGTCGCGGCCTCTTACTGAACGGTGATCTCCTGTACCATCCCTTGCAGATAGTGGGGCTGCCCCGTCTCTTCATCGGCCACGAAGCAGATGAGGACGTAGCTGCCCGGTTGGAAGTAGGAGGTAACAAGGCCCTGGCTGCCCGCGGCCACGGCCTGAAGGCCGCCGACGAAGGTCCCGGGTAGGCCGGCCGGCGAGGGGGTGGCCTCCAGGCCCGCTAGGAAGTCCTGCACCGTCTTCCCCGGCGCGAGCTGCACCACCTGCATCTCGTGGGATTCGTGGCCAGAGTTGGTGATCTGGATGGTGTGCAGCCCGGCGGTCACCGGCCCTGATAGCTGGAAGGCGTACTCCACCAGCCCCACGCTCAGGTCGGCCGCTGGCGGCGGTGCGGGCGCACTCGGGGTCGGGGTCACCGTGAGGCCCTTGATCATGCCCAGGGCGGCGTGGGGCACCCCCTGAGGGTCGGGCACGAAGCAGAGCAGGGCGTAGGTCCCAGGCTCCAGGTTGACCACGGCGTTGGAGGCCCCCGTGGGGAACACGGTGCCGGGCCCTCCCGCGTCAACGATGCCCGGCGGTGGTGGGGCTTCTGGAGCGCCCGGGCGCAGGGCGTCGATGATGTCCTGGATGGTCAGCCCGGGCGGCAGCTTCACTAGCTGCATGTGGTGGGGCACCGTCCCCATGTTTACCAGGGTAATCCTGGTCAGGCCCGCCGGGACCGTGTCCGGCCCGTGGAAGGCGAAATCCACGGCGGTGAAGAGCACGTCGTTCACTCTGGGTGGTGCCGGTGGAGGTGTCTGGGCACTGACAGAAAAGGTCCCTATGAGCAGGACCGCCGCCCCGGCCAGCGCCAGGCCAGTGTACCTTGCTAGGAAAGCCATACATCCCTCCTTTAGCTAGCTATCGTGGTGTTCTTGCCGTGGCGGGGATCCAGGCTTGCTTCCCAGACTGGGGTACAAGCGACAAATGTTATGTTAATCAATAAAGCATCAGTGTAGGACGTGCCCAGATTCACCGTCAAATTCACCAAAGAGGAGTAGCCAGGCACCACCAAGGTGGGAGATTAGTCCTCTTGCTGCGGCGGCGTTGCACTAACGGGCTGCCCGTCCACTCTCAGGTTCGTCAATCCGCCTTCACGTGCTCAGCTTCATGGACAGCGGCCAGGCCGTATAATAACCCCAGCCTTCTTTGAGGGACTGCCATGGCTCCAGAGGTGAGAATCATCGGCATTCAGGGAATGCCCGAGGTGAAGCCGGGCGACGACTTGGCCCGCCTTATCCTGGAGGCCGCCCGGCGCCAGGGGATAGCTTTGGAGAACGGCGATATCCTGGTGGTCACCCAGAAGGTGGTCTCCAAGGCGGAAGGCCAGGTGGTCCACCTGGCAGGGGTGGAGCCCTCGGAGCTGGCCCGGCGCCTGGCCCAGGAGTCGGGCAAGGACCCGCGCCAGGTGGAGGTGGTGCTGCGGGAGAGCTATCGCATAGTGCGCATGGACCGTGGCCTCATCATCAGCCAGACCCGCCACGGCTTCAACTGCGCCAACGCCGGGGTGGACGCCTCCAATCTCCCTGACAGGGAGACCCTGTGCCTGCTGCCCCGGGACCCCGATGCCTCCGCCCAGCGCATTCGCAGCGCCGTGAAAGCCGCCACCGGCGCCGATGTGGCCGTCATCATCTCCGACACCTTCGGCAGGCCGTGGCGGGTGGGCCTAACCAACGTGGCCATCGGTGTGGCAGGGATCAATCCCCTCAAGGACTACCGGGGCATCCAGGACCCCTACGGGCACATGCTCCATGCTACTGTCATCGCCGTGGCCGATGAGCTGGCCTCGGCGGCGGAGCTGGTCACGGGGAAGATATCTCAGGTGCCCGTGGCCCTGATTAGGGGGTACCCTTATGAGCCCGAGGGCCCAGGGGCCTCGGCCCTGGTGCGCCCGCCGGAGCAGGACCTGTTCCGCTAGGGAGCACCATGGCTCAGCCTGCCGCCCCTAGTCGAACTCGTCCTCTGCCCCATCGTGGAGGGCCTTGGACCCGGCCACAGCACCCGCCACCGGGGCGCTTTCGCTCCATGGAACGGTCTCGATGTAGTTCTTGAACTCCCGCTCCTCCCCACAGAGGCGGCAGATGCCGCGGCTGATAGGCCCGTTGGGGGCCTCGATCAGCCAGTGGTGGCGACACGTGGTCTGGGCCTGCTTCTCCAGGGTTAGAGACTGCTGCTGCACCATCTCCCTTAACCCCTTTCTGTGTACTCAGCTTCATGTTTACACAACGACCTTATGTCCAGTGTATTAGGCGGTGGCAATGACACTCAAGAGATTTGTGGCACGTTTTCGAAATATTTTCATCATGTTCCCGTCAACCACCGTCACGGCTCCCTATCCCTTAGCTACCTAAATCACTTTGTACCAGATAAATGTTAACTAAATGTTTTAGTGTCATTACAGTTCCGTGAATCGTCACCCTCCCGGCCTTTCCTGTGCCGTGACCGCCTCCCCACCCAAGGCCCGCCTAGGGCCGTGATATGATGGAAATTGAGAAGAGAATCACGGGCAGCACTAAGCAGGGAAGCGGCCCACCGGCCCACCAAGGGTACCGGTGCCAGTCGCCCCTCCAGGAGGTCCCAGATGAGGACGTTTGGAAGGGAAGACCTCAAGTCATTGCTGCAAGTGCGGGGTACGCCCTGCGTCTCCATCTTCATGCCTACCCACCGCATGGGGCCCGAAACCAAGGAGGACCCCATCCGCCTCAAGAATCTCCTGGGCTCCGCCGAAGAGCAACTGGTGGCCAGCGGCCTGCGCGCCCCCCAGGCCCGGGAGCTGCTGGCCCCCGCCCGTGCCTTGCTGCTTGACACCCTCTTCTGGCGGCACCAGGGGGACGGCCTGGGCCTGTTCCTGTCGCCCGGGGTGTTCCACCACTACGAGCTTCCCCTGCGGTGGGAGGAGCTCCTGGTGGTATCCAACCGCTTCCACCTCAAGCCCCTCATCCCCATGCTCAGCCACAACGGGCGCTTCTTTGTCCTGGCCCTGAGCCAGGACCAGGTCAGGCTGCTCTTGTGCACCAGGTTTGGGTCCGCCCGCGTGGACCTGGACGGTCTCCCCGTCCCGCGGAACATTGACGAGGCCCTGGCCTTCGACCAGCCCGAGAAGCAGCACCAGTACCACACCGGCACCGAAGCCCCAGGCACACCCATGGCCACCCGCTGGTGGGCCGCCTTCCACGGCCAGGGGGTCACGGACCAGGTCAAGGACGACCTGCGGCGCTATTTCCTCCAGATAGACCGCGGTCTGCACGAGGTGCTGCGCCAAGAGAGGTTGCCCCTGGTTCTGGCCGGCGTGGAGTACCTGCTGCCCATCTACAAGGGTGTGGCCAGCTATGACCACATCCTGGACCAGGGGGTCACCGGCAACCCCGAGGGTCTCCGGGACGAGGAGCTCCAGCGGCAGGCCTGGGCTCTGGCGGAGCCTTACCTGCTCCAGGCGCAGAGAGAGGCCGCCCAGCGGTATAGGGACTCCCTGGGCACCGGCCTGGCCTCCAACGACCTGAAGGAGGTGCTGACGGCGGCCTACCAGGGGCGGGTCAGTGCCCTATTCGTCGCCCTAGACACCCACCGTTGGGGCACCTTCGACCCCATCACCGGCGCCCTCCAGGTCAACCCGGCCCAGGAGCCCACCGACGAGGACCTGCTGGACATGGCTGCCGCCTACACCATCCTTAACAGCAGCGGAGACGTCTTCGCCGTGCCTCAGGAGGAGATGCCCGACAGGGAGCCCCTGGCGGCCGTTTACAGGTACTAGAGCTTGCCCAAAGGCCTAGACGGGTATGGTGACCCGGGCCTGCCGGGCCCGGGGGACTACGCTTTC
>DAOUBE010000081.1:0-7115 GCA_034432835.1 Dehalococcoidia bacterium
CAGGGGGCGCAGGCAGGCGGTCTGCTGCACCAGCCTGGCCTCCCGGAAGGCGGGCAGCACAGACACCAGGCTGCGCATTATGTCGTCGCGGGCGGAGGGTGTAGGGGTCTCGTCGAAGCCGGCGTGCTCCATGGTGGTGCCCGCCCAGACCAGGCCGTCGGGCTTGGTGGCGGCATAGTAGCGTCCCCAGTCCAGGGCGCAGCGAAGGGGCTGGCCATCGGGGGGCTCCAGACGGAGGATCTGGCCTTTGAGAGGCTCCACGGGCAGGGGGAAGCCCAGCCAGCGGGAGGCCTCGGCGGCCCAGGGACCGGTGGCCAGGACCACGGCCCCGGCGGAGAGGGACTGGCCGCTGGAAAGGGTGATGCCCGCGGCCCTGTTTCCCTGGTGGAGGAGGCCGGCGACGGTGCCGTGGCGGATGGTGGCGCCCAACTTCTCGGCGGCCTGGCCCAGGGCCAGGGTGTAGCGGTAGGCCTCCACCATGGCCAGGTTATCGAAGTACAGGCCGCCCAGAATGCGGGGCGAAAGGCGGGGCTCCAGGGAGCGGGCCTCGGCGGCGTCTATCCAGCGCATGGACAGGCCTTCGCCCCGCTGCCAGGAGAGGTGGCGGGTGAGGGCGCGCTGCTCCTCCGGGTGCAGGGCCAGGCTGATGAAGGGGGTGGGCGAGAAGTAGTCTATGCCCGTGGCCTCCTTCAGCTCGGGATGGAGGCGGTGGTGAAGCTCCAGGCTGCGAACGAAGAGGTCGGGGACGGGGCCGGGGGTGATGGCGCCGTAGAAGGGGTTGAGCATGCCGAAGGCGAAGCCTGAGGCGTGACTGGCGATGGAGTCTCGCTCCACGATGGTGACGCGGGCGCCTTCCCGGGCCAGAAAGTAGGCGGCGGCGCAGCCGGCGGCCCCGGCGCCGGCGATGACAACGTCTGGGCTGTTGGGCAAGCAGTTCTCCTGAGGATGGGTGAAAGGTTTCGCAACCCCATTGTACTACCTTGGCCCATCAGGTGCATATGGAGGTAGGGCGGCAGGCAGGGATGCCTCTACAATGGTCCTATCGCTCTTCATATGGGGTTGTGCAGGCCCTATACTAGCCTGGTGCGGGATCCATGCTACGCCCCCTCGGAATAAGGGAGGTCTGAAATGGCTGAAAGCTACCGCGCCGCGGGCGTGGATATAGACGCCCTGAGCGTTTTGAAAAGGGAGATCATCGGGAGCTACGCCCAGCTCACCCACGGGCCCCGGGTGCTGGGTGGTATAGGGGGCTTCGCGGGGCTGTACCACCTGACGGGCGTCAAGGACCCCGTGCTGGTGGCGAGCTGTGATGGCGTGGGCACCAAGTCCAAGGTGACGGCCAAGGTGGGCCACTTCGAGTCCCTGGGCATGGATATTGTGAACCTGAACATCAACGACATCGTAGTGTGCGGCGCCCGGCCCCTTTTCTTCCTGGACTACATCGGTGCTGCCCGGTTTACCCGGGAGCAGGTGGAGCTGCTCATGCGGGGTATGTCCCTGGCGTGCCGTCGCGCTGGGTGTGCTCTCATCGGGGGAGAGACGGCCCAGATGCCCGACGTCTATCACGGCGACGACTTTGACCTGGTGGGGTTCGTGGTGGGCGTGGCCGAGCGCCAGGGGCTCTTAGACACCTCCAACATAGCCCCTGGGGATGTGCTGCTGGGCCTGCCGTCCAATGGCCTGCACACCAATGGCTACTCGCTGGTGCGCCGGGTCTTCCGCATAGATGAAGACCCGACGGTGCTGGAGCGGTACTACCCGGAGCTGGGGCACACCCTGGGGGCGGAGCTGTCTCGGCCCCACCGGCCCTACTATCCGCTGCTGGAGCCTACCTTCCCCCTGGTCAAGGGGATGGCCCACATCACGGGCGGTGGCCTCATAGAGAACCCGCCCCGCATCTTGCCCGAGGGCCTGGCGGCCCGCTTCGACACGCGGACGTGGTCGGTGCCGCCCATATTCACCCTCATCCAGGAGGTGGGGGGCATATCCAGGGAGGAGATGTTCAGGGTTTTCAACATGGGGATTGGCATGGTGCTGGTGTGCGACCGGAAGCGGGTGTCGGAGGTGCAGTCGGTGCTGCCCGAGGCGGCGGTCATCGGAGAGGTGGTGCGCCAGGAGGGGGAGGAGCGGGTGAGGGTGGAGTAATCAGGCAATCGAGAGACCTTATGAGTACACAGAGAAATGACCGCGTGGGTTTCTTCCTGGCAGGGGCTAGCTTTTTGGTGGTAATACTGCTGGTGTGGGCTCAGCTATGGTGGAACACTGCCAACGTATACCTTACGGCATATCCTGTTGCAGAACAACAGACAGAGATTAGAACCAATTTGACCAACCCAGGTCTGGCGAAACAGAGGAGTATGCTGTTGACCACTGTTGGCTGGGGTCTCTTGGGCAGCTTCATAGGAGTACTTTATGCTTTGATGGCCATGGGTTTAGCAGTTCAGAGCTATTTTCAAACATCAGCTCCTAGTGCACCGCAAATTCCTAAACCAGCATTGAGGTTTCTATTCGCTGCTCTGTATACCGCAATAGCTGATGTACTCGCGTCAGTAGGAGGTATCATAGCAAAGTCTATTCGCTCGAAATCTGTAGCAGACCCTCACTTCTTTGCCGAGCCATGGCTTCAGTTAACCGGCACGGCCATTGTAGTGATTTCTTGCGCTATCTTCTTAGTCCGTCCCCTCAACCCTGTTGGTTTTCACATCCTAATAGTATCGCCAATGATTGGTGCGGTCTTCGGCGAATTCAAGGCTGCTGCCAAAGTGGTTGGTAATATGACTAGACAACTTTCGACAAGGTCGAAACGATCGACCAGGTAGTTCAGAACACAGCATTCTGAATACAGTGATAGACCCATAGGTTAGCGGCGCATTCCTTCGCCGGGCGCATGTCACACTTGTCCCAGGAACGCCCGGAGGACCTGTACCACCCCTACCCCCGCGGCTCCCTCCACCACCAGGCCGCCGGCCCGGGCCACCGCCTCCTTAAGCAGGGGGTCGGCGTTGCCCACGGCGCCGCACTGGAACCGCCACGTCCCGTCCAGCATATCCAGGTCGTTCAGGCTATCGCCGATGGCCAGGACCTGGTGGGGCTGGATGCCCTTGATGCGGCAGATCTCCAGGAGAGACCTTCCCTTGCTGGCCGAGGCCAGGGTCACGTGGGCCAACCTGCGGTTTCGTTGCAGTCGGGCCTGGGGGTCACCCTCCAAGGCTGCCTCCAGCAGGCGGCATGCCTGGACCGCCTCCTGATCGGTGCTGAAATAGGCCTCGAACCCGAACTCGCTGGATAGGAACCAGCTATAGGGCCGCAGGCCGTGGCGGTCCAGGATATCGAACCAATGGTGGGCCCTAGTGGCCATGGCGCGTCCGAACCGGTCCATGTCCCGCCGGCGAGCCTTGTTCCACTCCTCCTCTCCCTGGAGCTCCCCGTTGCGCAGCCAGTGGATGTACATCTCTCTGGCGATGAGGAAGGTAGGGAAGGGCTGCCCCCAGGGGACGCCCGCCTGGTCCAGCAGGCTGCGGACCTCTGACCAGGGGCGGCCGGTGGCGATGCCCACCTCCATCCCCTGGCCGGCCAGGCGGGCCAGGGCCTGCTGGGTCTCCTGGGGCACGTGGGCCCGTCCGCCGGGGTACTCCACCAGCGTCCAGTCGAAGTCCATAGCCACCATGCGGATATCTCCTTTACGGCGGTTCATCTCTCCTCTCAACAGGGCCTTCCCTCCAGTATCTTTCCTGGAAGCGCTGAAAACAACCGGGGATCCTGTCAGACCCCCCTTGCCATCCATAGAAAAAATGTTCTATCATTGGCCCCAATTTCCCCTTCTGTCCCACCCTGCTCAGAGGAGGAGCGATGCAATCCTTAGCTATTTCCAGCGTGTTAGACCGGTCTGTACGCCTTCGGAAGCCCAAGGCCCGCCGAGGCGAGCCCCTGGTGGACTCCCTCCCCGAGTTCTACCCCTACCGCGACGACGGCTGCGAGGTATCGCCCTCCTGCCTCAACTGCCCCCTCCCCAAGTGCAAGTACGACGACCCCGGCTGGTACCAGCGGGAGCGCCGCAGGCAGAGGGAGCAGCAGGTGCTCCAGATTATGGCCCGGGAGTCCCTTACGGTGCCGGAGGTGGCCCGCCGCTTCGGTGTCAGCCAGCGCACCGTCTTCCGCATCCTCAAGCGCGCCCGGGAGCAGAGCCAGCTCGCCGCCTGACCGGGGTACGAGCCCGGCCCTAAGTATCCCTCACCAGGGATAAGAACCCATCTTTTGGAAGAAGGAGACAGCCTCCAAAGGAGGTAGGCCCATGGCCGGAGAGGACCCTCTCCCCCAGCAACTGGCCCGTATGGACCTGGAGCGCCTGCACACCTACCGGCAGAACCTGGACTTCTACAGCGGCCTCCAGTGGCAGGGCCCCAACCGCCGCAATGAGCGCCGCCTGACCTTTAACTACGCTCGTGTCCTGGTGGAGAAACTTACCTCCTACCTGGTCTCTGGGCTCCACGTGGCCCTGGAGCCCCTGGAGCCTGGCCCCGCGGCCCAGGCCCGCGTCCGCCAGGCCGAGGCCGCCCTCTCCCAGGTCCACGAGGACAACCGGCTGGAGCAGCTAGATATGGAGACGGAGCTGGACACCGCCATCCTGGGCGACGGCTGCTACAAGGTGACCTGGGACCCGGAGGAGGAGCGGGTCCGCGTCACATCCCCCGATGTACAGGGCATCTACGCCTGGTGGATGCCCGACGACCCTTCCCGCCTCTGGCGCGTCGCCAGCAGGTACCGCCTCTCGGGCGAGGAGGCCCTGATGCTCTACGACTTCCCCCTCAAGGATACCCGCCAGCAGGTCAGCGTCACCGAGGTCTGGACCCGGGAGACCTTCCACCTCTGGCTGGACGACTCCCTGGTGGACCAGCGGCCCAACCCCTACGGCTTCATCCCCTTCATCATCTTTCCCAACCTGCGGGAGCCCAAGAAGTTCTGGGGTGTCAGCGACCTGCCCGTCCTCATGGAGCCCGCCCGGGAGCTGAACCGGGCCCTTTCCCAGCTCTCCACCATTCTGGAGCTGTCGGGCAACCCCATCGCCGTGCTGGAAGGGGTAGAGGAGGCCGAGGACATCGCCGTCCAGCCGGGGGCGGTTTGGGAGCTGCCCGAGCGCGCCCGGGCCTACCTTCTGGACCTGCTCCAGGGCGGCGGCGTCAAGCTCCACACGGACTATATCGACCTGCTGTACCGCTCCCTCCACGACCTGTCGGAGACGCCCCGCATCTCCTTTGGCGAGAACCTGCGCAGCCTTTCGGGCGTGGCCCTGGAGATGGAGCTGCACCCCTTGCTCCAGCGGGTGCGCCGCAAGCGGGCCATCCGCACCGCCGTCTATAAGGAGCGGACCCAGATGGTGCTGCGCATCCTGGAGCAGAAACAAGGCGAGTCTTTCGGCCCCCTGCGAGTGCGTGTCCTGAGGGGGCCTATCCTGCCTCAGGACCGGACGCGGCTGGTCCAGGAGGAGAAGACCCTGGTGGAGGCGGGGCTGCACAGCCGGCGCCGCGCCATGGAGACCCTGGGCATCGAGGACCCGGAAGGGGAGATGGAGAGGATAAGGGAGGAGGGGAGCCCTGGCCCGGCAACCGCTGCCAACGGCCTCGGGCCCTGAGGATGGGGTGGAGGGGGATGTCACGCTGAGGGGGTGGTTGGACCGCTGGACCTCCAACCAACCTCTGTCCAAGAGGCATCAAGGTAATCCATAGCCGGAGAGATGCGAGGGATTCCGGGCAGGATGAAGGTTCTTACAACGTCAGAGCTATCAGGAGGCGGGCCTATGAGCATGGATGTTCAAACCGTGATGGAAGGACGAAAAGAAGGAGAGACAGAGCCTACCAATGACCACCAGCCCGGGGCAGACCTGGCCGCCCTGCGGGAGGCCCTGGCCCAGCGCGAGGCCCGCATCGCCGAGCTGGAGGCGCAGCTAGCCGGCGCCTTGGCGGCCGCGACCCAGCTCCAGGCCCAGGCCGCCTCCCTCCAGCAGGCCCTGGCCTCCGCCGTGGACAGGTACCGCACCCTGCTACTCTCCTCCAACCCAGACGTTCCCGAGGAGCTTGTTCGGGGGGACACTGTCCAGGAGCTGGACGCCTCCCTGGTCCGGGCCCGGGAGCTGGTGCAGCGCATCGCGTCCAGGCTGGAGGCGCGGCTGTCCCGCCAGCGGGTCCCGGCCGGCGCTCCGCCTCGCTCCACCCCCGACCCCTCGGCCCTGACGCCTCGGGAGAAGATCGCCTACGCCCTGTCCCGGAGGTAGCCCACGCCGGGCCCCGCAGGGCGCGGCCCTGTACCTTTCTCTTTTGGTTATGCAAGGTGGGATGGGTCTGACCCACCCACCCGCCCTCGGGGCGTCTCAGGGGAGCATCCCCTGAGTCCCGCGGCAGGGCTCCCGCCAGGCTGGCCCTCAACGGAGCGAAGGGGTGGAAGTATGCGAAGCCGCGGAATGGATTTGGCGGTACAGGAAGCCAAGCACACCACGGACTGAAGCGGCTTACAAGCAGCTAACCATAGGGAGCAAAAGCCCCCAATGTCCCGCAGCTTTTAGGCGGCGTGGTGCCCCGCCATCCAGGGTGGGGTAATGGCCCGGGCTGGAGGTGTCCCTACAGTTCAGTCCGAGGAAGGCAGCCTGCGGGGCTGCTGGACGGTCATGGGCTTACCGTGGCACTGCACCTCGCCGTCGCCGGCCTTGGTGCACAGCACCGTGGCGCCGCAGACCTCACACTGGTATCGCTTTCCTAGTTGGTTGGGCATACTAGCTATGCTGACCGTGGCTGGAGCTACGGGCCAGGGGTTCCTGCAACCCTCCTCATTGGCCGAGGGGGTGACGCTACTTCTTGACCTGCATAGGCTCGCCATGGCAGGTGAGGGTACCGTCGCCGCCCTTGATGACCACGAACTCCGAGCCGCACTTGGGGCAAACGTACCTCTTACCTGTCTCGCTAGCCATGGGCCAACTCCTCCCCCTGATACGTAAGAGATTATAGGAACGCAACCACCATGGGTCAACCTGAAAAAGTTCAGATAGATATGAGACAGTAGGCGTGGAAAAGTAGAAGCAGAAGGGGCCACACTTCTGGGTGAGAATAGACCAGAAAGGAGGTGGC
>DAOUBE010000082.1:0-2786 GCA_034432835.1 Dehalococcoidia bacterium
TAACCGGGGGAGTCCAGAGGGGCAAGGCCCCTCTGGTGGGGGTTTGGGGTACCCCCAACATACCGAGGGCGGGTGGGTGGGACAAACACGGTCCATCTTGGGCACCCAAAGAGGAGGGTCCAGGGCTGTGCCCTGGCAACCTCAGCCACGCCAAGCCCTCCCTCCCCAGCAGGGGAGGGAGCTAGAGAGGGGGAGACACACCCATGTCTGACACCGAACTGGCCTTCACGCCAGCCTGGAAACAGCGAGAACTGGTAGTCTCTCGGAAGGTCTCACCTGTGGAGCTGGTGCAGCTCTACCTGCGGCGCATCGAGTCCTTGGACCCCAAGCTGAACGCCTACCTCACCGTCGCCGCCGACCAGGCCCTGGCCGAGGCCAAGCGGGCCGAGCAGGCCGTGATGAAGGGCGAGCCCCTGGGCCCCCTCCACGGCGTCCCCATCTCGGTCAAGGACCTGGAGCTCACCAGCGGCATCCGCACTACCCTGGGCTCGGTGGTATTCAAGGACAGCATACCTGACCGCGACTCCGTGGTGGTGGAGCGAGTGCGCCGCTCTGGTGCCATCATCATCGGCAAGACCAACACCCCGGAGATAGGCATCTCCCTGCGCACCGTCACCGAGAACCATCTCACGGGCCCTTGCCGCAACCCCTGGGACCTGGCCTGCACCACCGGCGGCTCCAGCGGCGGCGCAGGGGCAGCCATGGCCGCGGGCCTCTGCGCCATCGCCACGGGCAGCGACGGCGGCGGCTCCACCCGCATACCCGCCAGCTTCTGTGGCGTCTATGGCCTCAAACCCACCCAGGGCCGCATACCCCGCGCCGTGGGCTATGGACGCCCCGAGCCCAACCAGTTCGCCCAGTCCGGCCCTATCACCGGCTGTGTTCGCGACGCCGCCATACTCCTCCAGGCCCTGGCCGGCCCCGACCCCAGGGACCCCCAGCCCTACCTCCGCGTCCCGCCGCCCGACTTCCTGGCCGACCTGGACAAGGGCGTCCGGGGCCTCCGCATCGCCTGGAGCGCTACCCTGGGCTACGGCTCTGTGGACCCCCAGGTGGAAAAGGTGGCCCACCAGGCTGCCCTGGCCTTCCAGGAGCTGGGCGCCGTGGTTGAAGAGGCCGACATCTCCCTCACCAACCACCACCCACACTTCTGGAACATCTTCACCGCAAACCTGTACGCGGCTTACGGTTTCCTTCTGGAGGAGCACGCCGAGGAGCTGACCGAAGGGGCCAGGAAGTCCCTGGAGCACGGCAAGGGCGTCACCGGCGCTCAGTACGCCCAGTCCGTCCGCGACGTCTTGGAGTTGACCCTACAGGTGCGCCAGGCCCTGGAGCCCTACGACCTCCTCCTTACCCCCACGACCTCAGTGGTCGCCTTCCCACCGGACCAGCCGCCCAGGGTCATTGCGGGCAAAGAGTGCACCCCATCGCTGGCTTCTATCCCTACACCTTCCCTTTCAACATGACCGGCAACCCGGCGGCCAGTATTCCCTGCGGCTTCGTCAGCTCAGGACTTAGGGGAAGTGGGGAGGAGAAGGGAGGGAGCCTAGAGCTACCCGTGGGCCTGCAGGTAGTGGGGAAGTTTGGCGACGACGCCCTGGTGCTCCGCGCCTCCGCCGCCTTGGAGGAGGCACGACCCTGGGCTGGCAAGCGTCCGCCGGTGAGTTGAAGGCTCGGAGAGATCAGCCCGGCTAAGCCCGGTGCCGGGTCTGGTGGCCCCTGGCCCTCACGCCTCCGGGGCAGGAGGCATAATCAGCGCCAGGGCCAGGTACAGGACCAGGGCCATGGGCAGCACCACTATGGCCCCGATGACCCACAGCACCCTAACTATGGTAGGGTCTATGTCCAGGTACTCCGCGATCCCTCCAGCCACGCCAGCCAGTACCCAGTTACGCCGCGATCGGTAAAGCCGCCGTGTCGGTCCTTGGCCCATTGGTACACCACCCATCGGCAGGACGCCGGCCTTGGTCGTGGAGGCGGCCCACAGGTGCGGGGCCTGGCGATGAGGCATCGCCAGGCCCCGGCGCCTCTACCAGTCTTGGTCTCCTGCCTCCTAGCTGGGTCTCTGAGTCATAGTGGGAACAATGCCCAGTTGCTGCATCATCCCCAGGGCGTCCCAGCTATTCCAGCTCTCCTGGATCTTGTTGTTGGCTATGCGCAGGATGGTGACCCCCGTCAGATGGATGGGCCTGTTGGTGGGGGCCACGCCCATCAGCTCACCCTGGTGAGTGCCCTTGGCACTCCAGCGCACCGCCACCTTATCTCCCTCGGCTATGATCTCCTCAAACTCCGTGCGCATATCGGGAAAAGCGGAGCGGAACGTCCTCACCATCTCCTTCACGGCCTGGGGGCCGCGCACGTCACCAAACATCTCCGTCGGCTCGTGGCTCACAAAGTTGCTGGAGTAGAGCTCATCCGCCACCTGCAGATTGCCCTTGTTAAAGAGCTCGTCCATGGCACGTCGCGCCAGCTCCTTCTGCTCCTCCCCCGCCATCACAACCCCCTTCTGGTTATGTTGGGCGACATGGCCCGTATAGCTCCAGTTAAACCCAATTAGCCTAATTAGTACACACCAAAATGTACTAATACCTGTGGTGACGGCGCCTAACCTGCATGTCCGGTTATACGCCGAGACCATCGCCGGAAACACCGCGAACTCTACACCCAGCACATCCGGACCGCTGAAGCCCTGAAAAAGTTCAGATAGATATGAGACAGTAGGCGTGGAAAAGTAGAAGCAGAAGGGGCCACACTTCTGGGTGAGAATAGACCAGAAAGGAGGTGGC
>DAOUBE010000083.1:0-4690 GCA_034432835.1 Dehalococcoidia bacterium
GCCACCTCCTTTCTGGTCTATTCTCACCCAGAAGTGTGGCCCCTTCTGCTTCTACTTTTCCACGCCTACTGTCTCATATCTATCTGAACTTTTTCAGGGAGTTGACCTCCCGAGGGACGGGGCTTACACTGTCCCTACCCTGGTGTTGTTATGTGCAAGAGCCCCTAATCCACTCCACGGAAGGAGGCTGCCATGGCCGACCGGAAGCTCCACCTGGAGATCCAGTTCTGCCGCCCTTGAAACTATCAGTACCGCGCCGCCTGGATGGCGATGGAATTCTTTAAGGACTTCGGCGAGGACCTGGACATCCACCTTGTCCCGGGCTCCGGGGGCTGCTACGAGGTGAAGGTCAACGGTGAGTTGATCTACTCTAAGCTGGCCACCAAGCAGTTCCCTGAGTACCGCGACCTGCGGGACCATATCAAGAACAAGGTGCTGGCCTCGACCTAAGCCGCCCCAGGGAAAGGGAACAACGTCAGAGGGGGTGAGCCCTCGCCCTACCGCCCTGTGCCCCTGACCAGGGGCTCCACCCGCCGCCACACCACCTCCGCCACCTCCCGCCTGGGGCGCGACCCGTCCACCACCAGCCACCGCTGGGGCTCCTGCCGGGCCTGGGCCAGGTAGCCCTCCCGGACGCGGCGGTGGAACTCCAGGCCTGCGCCCTCAAACACGTCGTTGCCCGGCTTGGCCTTCCGCCCCATGCCCACCTCCACCGGCACATCCAGCAGGACGGTCAGGTCCGGCGCCAGCCCTCCCGTGGCCCAACCGTTGAGCTGCTGGATAAGCCCCAGCTCCAGCCCCCGGCCATAGCCCTGGTAGGCCACCGTGGACGCCCCGAAGCGGTCGCACACCACCACCTGGCCCCGCTCCAGGGCGGGGCGGAGCACCTGGCGCACTAGCTGGGCGCGGGCGGCCATGAACAGAAACAACTCCGCCACAGGCTCGGTGCCCGGGCGCGACTTCAGCCAGCGCCGCACCACTTCCCCCAGGGGCGTCCCCCCTGGCTCGTGGGTAAGCACCACTCGGTATCCCTCCCTCTGGAGACGCCGAAAGAGCACCCGTGCTTGGGTGCTCTTCCCCGATCCTTCTCCGCCTTCGAAGACTATGAAGGTGCCCACACTCTGTCCTAAGATGCGCCCCGCTCTACGGCCTGTATATGGTCACGTACCGGTTGGGCTCCTTGCCTACGCTGGTGGAGGCCAGACGGTACTTCTCCGCGATGAGGTGCTGAAGACGGCGCAGGTAGGCTTGTTGCGGGCTAAGGCTCACCGACTGCTCGCCGTTGAGCACTCGCTCGGCGGCCCGCTGGGCTTCCTCCACCGCCGCCCTGACCGGGTCCTCGGCATCGGGGCCTGGCCCCATGCCCTTCAAAAACTGCCGTATCTGGGGCACCGAATTCTTTCTCAGCACGTACACCGGCTTCCCGGCCTCCTCCGCGGCCCGCACAATGTGGCTGCTGCGCCGGTAGTGGGTCTTGGTGGTCAGCAGTATGTCCGCCGAACGTAGGTCGTTGACCACCTCCACAGGCACCCCTGCCTGGCTGGCCGCCTCGATGACCTTCTCCCTGCCCACGCCGAAGGCCAACACCCGGGTTGTGGGGACCTCTGGCCCCGGCTTCACCGAGGACAGGCGCTCGGCCATGGCCTCCGCCTGGGGCGGCGGCACAGCGTGCTCCGCAGGAGAGACCACCTGGCGCGTCTTGACCAGGCTGCCCTCCTCGTTAAACTGCCTCACCTCCGGGGTTACCGGATAGCCCCGCAGCCAGGCGTCCACCACCCGGGACACATCCGGGTGCACCGTGACACGCTCCCAGTTCTGTATCTCCACCACGATGTCGAAGGTGGGCGGGGCCTTCCGCTCCAGAATAGTCTTCTGGGTGCCCCGGCGCCTGGCCTCCTCGTCGCTCAGGGTGGCCGTCTGGACGCCGCCCACCAGGTCGGACAGGGTGGGGTTCAGGATCAAGTTCTCCAGGGTGTTGCCGTGGGCCGTGGCGATGAGCTGCACTCCCCGCTCAGCGATGGTCCTGGCCGCCGCCGCCTCCAGCTCTGTCCCCATCTCGTCGATAATGATGACCTCGGGCATGTGGTTCTCCACCGCCTCGATCATCACGGCGTGCTGAAGCGCCGGGCTGGGCACCTGCATGCGCCTGGCCCGCCCGATGCCCGGGTGGGGGATGTCGCCATCGCCGGCTATCTCGTTGGAGGTATCCACTACGATGACCCGCTTCCGCGCCTCGTCGGCCAGCACCCTGGCCGCCTCGCGTAGCATGGTGGTCTTACCCACCCCGGGGCGTCCCAGCAGCAGAATACTCTTACCCGAAAAGACCAGGTCCTCGATGATGTCTATGGTGCCGAAGACGGCCCGCCCCACTCGGCAGGTCAGACCCACCACCTTGCCCTTGCGGTTGCGTATGGCCGATATCCTGTGCAGCGTGCGGGGGATGCCAGCCCGGTTGTCCTCGCCGAACTCGCCGATGCGGTCAATGACGTACTGAAGGTCCTGCTCGTCCACCTCTTCGGGGTCCAGGATGAGCTCCTCCGAGGGAAAGCGGGCCTCAGGGGGGCGGCCCAGGTCCAGCACTACCTCCAGAAGTTCCCGCAGGTCGGCCCGCTGCCTTAGTGGAGCCACAACCCGAGGCGGAAGGGTATCTAGGAGGGCCTCGAGGTCATCAGCTATGATTCTCCGTCGCTTCAATGTTCTCTGCCTCCGGTTTTGGTCTTGGAGGGCAGTGCGGGCAGCTTCATCAGGCCGGTATTCTACACGCCCTCCTGGCTAGGATCGGAATAGGTGGAGCGCTACCCAGGCAGGTACGCGTCCTGGGCGAGAATTTCCTACCGGGTATCAAGAAATAGACGGGGGGCGAAGAACTCGGGTTCCCAGGGCCTGTGCCGGGCGCGGCCACAGCACACCCCAGGGGGGTTGAAGGAAGGACTCCCGGACCACCAAGAAAAGATGATGGCAAGCTGTTAGAAAAATCCGGTTTGAGAAGCAACGGCCTTTCCCTAATGGGTCTTCTCTCCCATCGAAAGGAAGTACTGATGGAAGCGCGGGTCGGATGTAAGCTCGGGGTGGAAGGCTGTAGCCAGGAGGTTCCCCTGGCGTACCGCTACAGGCCGGCCGTCGGGGAGTTGGGCCAGCACCTTGACACTCTTGCCCACGCGGCGGACCACCGGGGCACGGATAAATACAGCTCGGAAGGGCTCCGCCCCCAGCCCGTCCACCGGCAGATCGGTCTCGAAGCTGTCCACCTGCCGGCCAAAGGCGTTGCGAGTCACCGTTATGTCCATTAGACCCAACGGCTGCGGGCGGTCCTCGGTTATCTCCTTGGCCAGAAGGATCATCCCCGCACAAGTGCCCCAGAGGGGTTTCCCCTGCTGGGCCAGCTTCTGCACCGGCTCCCTGAGTTTGTACACGTCCAGGAGGCGCGCGATGGTGGTGCTCTCGCCTCCTGGTATTATCAGCGCGTCAACCTGCTCCAGCTCCTTGAGGTTCCTCACCTCCAGGGCTTCCACACCCTGCTTGCGCAAGACCGCCACGTGCTCTAGGAAATCTCCTTGCAGTGCAAGAACGCCTACCTTCACGTTATCTAGCTGCTGTACCTCCGCTCACTCTCTTTCGATGCACCAACGTCGAGGGCTTGACCTGCCCAGAGACTACCAGCCCCGCAGGGCCAGAAGCTGCTTCTCGTTCAGGGTGCGGACGTCGATGCCAGGCATCGGCTCGCCCAGGTCCTTGGACACATCGGCGATGACCTTGGGGTCGTTGTAGTGGGTGGTTGCCTCCACTATGGCCCTGGCCCGCCTGGCGGGGTCTGCCGACTTGAATATGCCCGAGCCCACGAAGATGCCGTCGCAGCCCAACTGCATCATCAAGGCGGCGTCGGCCGGAGTGGCAATGCCACCGGCGGCGAAGTTGACCACAGGTAGGCGGCCCAGCTTGCGGCACTCCATCACCAGGTCCAGGGGGGCACCCAAGGCCTTGGCCTCGGCCACCAGCTCCTCCTCCGGCATGTTCTGGAGCTTTCGGATGTGGTCCATGACCGCCCGCATGTGGCGGACCGCCTCCACCACGTTTCCGGTACCAGCCTCGCCCTTGGTACGTATCATGGCCGCCCCTTCGGCTATGCGCCGCAGCGCCTCACCCAGGTCGCGGGCGCCACAGACAAAGGGAACCTTGAAAGCATGCTTCCAGACGTGATGGCTCTCGTCGGCGGGGGTCAGCACCTCCGACTCGTCGATGTAGTCCACTCCGATGGCCTCCAGCACCTGGGCCTCCACGAAGTGGCCAATGCGGCACTTGGCCATTACAGGGATGGTCACCGCCTCCATGATGCTGAGAATGCGGCCCGGATCGGCCATGCGGGCCACCCCGCCGGCAGCCCTGATGTCCGCAGGAACCCGCTCCAGAGCCATCACAGCAACAGCGCCAGCCTCCTCAGCGATTTTCGCCTGCTCCGGCGTCACCACGTCCATGATTACCCCGCCCTTCAGCATCTGAGCAAGACCGGCTTTCACTCTCCAAGTACCCGTGTCCATTCCTTTCCTCCGTCAAGGGTAAAAGGCCGATACCAAGCAATATTATACGCTGGCCCCAGGGGTTTAGCAATTTAGTGTACTGGTTCAGTACATATGAGACAGTCGGGCTATTTTAGGGACCAGTTCTGGGTGGTGCTTAGTAAGATACTGGGCTG